>DCAK01000056.1:4702-11071 GCA_002311925.1 Planctomycetes bacterium UBA1135 | reverse complement strand
GGAGGGCCGGGTAGACAGAAGAGGCGGCCCCCCGCCGGAAGAGATCCGGAAAACCCCCAAGCGGTTCCGGCCCGATTGCGCAGGGGGCGGGCCCCTTCGGGGACCCGGGCCTGGTCGAGAAAATGTTCGGGGGCGGGGTTGGAGTGCTGGGTCTGCCAAAGGGTTTCGAGAGAGGCCACCGACTCCTCGGTCGCGTCCACCAAGCCCACCCCCAGGAGGCCCGCGACTTCGTGGCGAACCCTGTCATCGGCGGTGGGGCCCAGCCCGCCCGTGGAAATCAGGAGGCGGGGAAAGGGGTTCAATCCATCCAGAAAAGCGGCCAATTCACCCGGGGAATCCCCCAGGGTGTTCATCCCTTCCACCGTCACCCCCATCCTCAGGAGCCTGTCGGCGAGCCAGGGCGCGTTGCGGTCGACCACCCTCCCGGTGAGGAGTTCTTCGCCGAGCGAAAGAATCCAACCCGCGGGCGGCCTCTCCATCAGGCCTCCTGGCTGCGCCTTTCCCTGAGGGTCACCATCAGCAACCCCAGCTCGTAAAGAACCACCGTTGGCAAGGCCATCAGGACCTGGGAAAGGGGTTCGGGCGGGGTGAGAAGGGCCGACAAGACGAAGGCCCCGAGAATGAAGTGACGCCGATAGTGGCGGAAGGTCTTTTCCTGGATGAGGCCGGCGGCGTGGACCCCCACCATGATGAGGGGCAATTGAAAGATGACCGCAAGGGCGACGGTCAAAAGGAAGAACATCGAAAAGTAGTCGGACAGCCGGTAGGCGTGAATCAACAGGGTGGTGTCGACCATTCCGTAGAGAAAGCGGAGGACGGTGGGAATGAGGACGAAGTACCCGAATCCGATTCCCGCCGCCGCCGACACCAGCGAAAAGGGAAGAATGCGGATGACCACCTTGCGCTCCTTGGGAAAGAGGCCCGTGCCGATGAAGGACCAGACCTGCCAAAGAAGAACCGGCAGGCCGAAGGCAAGAGCCCCCAGGAAGGCGATTTTCAGGTCGAAGAAGATGTGCTCGACAGGGGCGAGAACTGAAAGCCGGGGGTCGATGACCAGGGGCGGATCGGCCGCGGCAAGCGCTGCCACCGCGTCCCGGTGAGGCTTGAGGAAGAGGGCCTCCAACTGGCTGGAAAAGAGGGTCCAGCCGACTGCGAAAAGGGCGCCCAGCAGAAGCAGGGAATACCCGAGCCTCTTGCGAAGCTCGTCGAGGTGCTCCGCGAAGGTCATGCGAACCTCGTCCGGGTGCTCGGGAAAGGTGGCCATCTATCGTGGATTATGGGCCCTTCCCCGATTCAGGGTACGGACGGGGACCTCGAAACTCGACTGGCTGCCTAGATTCCCAGCCAACTCATCCAGTCGCGCCGGGGCACGACTTGGACGGAAAGAGCCTCGGAAGCCTTGTAGGAGGCCTGGCTCGACCAAGGGAGAAGGTCGCCCGTGTCGGGGTCGAAGAAGGGCGTGCCGAGGATGAGGTAATCCGTCTCGTTCGAGACTTCCGCATGGACGAGGATCCCAATTTCGCCGAGGAGAGCCTTCATGTCGCCCTCGCTGTAGGAGCCGTAACCGTCTCCGAGGAGAACCGCGACGGGTTCCCGGGTGGGGTCGAAAATGGGGTTGAGAACCAGGTCGTTGGGTGTGATGGGGTCGAAGCGGTCGGCCACCGTGAGAATCCGAATCTCGGAACGATTTTCCTCGACGCGGGAGACTTCGGCCCGGCCCTTCACCGAACCGGTTGAGGCGTTGCGAATTTCGAACTGCATGCCCAGGCGGACGCGGTCGAGGCGGCCGAGGTCGATCCAGCCCTTCCCGAGGCGCTCGCTGACGGTCAGGATGGAGCCGTCCGGCTGCTCGGTGCGGCGGGCAACGGCGTCCAGCCTTTCGGAAAGGATGTCGTTGCGTTGCTTGAGCACGCCGGCCTCGGCGGTCAGGTTGCGTTGCTCGGTGTCGGCGGTGGCGCGCAACTCGGCAAGTCGGGAATCGAGGTCGCGATACTGGTCGCGGAGGGCGTCCCTTTGCCTCTCGAGGTCGACAATCTGGGTGTTGAAGGAGTTGCGGGTGTCCTCGAGGTCGCGACGGAGCTGGGTGATGGTCCCGTCCTTTTCTCCGAGGTTCTGGGTGGAGGCGAGTTGCCGAGCGGAGAGGTCCTGGCGAAGCTGATTGACTTCGCGATCGATATTTTGGTTGGCGGACTTGAGGCCGTTGTAGTCGCCGATGAGTCCGGCCATGGTGCCTTCAAGGCTGACGGTGTCCGGGTCGACGGAGGGAAAGACTCCGGCAAGTTCACCAATTTGCCCTTGAAGAGCGGTGAGCTCGGTGCTGCCCGAAGCATCCCAACCGGTTGCCCGGGAAAGGTTGCGGAAGGCCTCGTTGATGTCGCCCCGTTGGGTTTGCTCGACCACGAGGTCGGCCCGGGCGGTGTCCAATGAAGCCTGCAACTCAGCCGAAGTCTGCTGGCTGGTGTAGGCGAAGAAGACGGTGACCAGGGAAATGACACACAAGGCGATCACCCACATGAGGCTGACCTGGGCGGCTCCGCGGCGGGGGTCGGGCATGGAAGAGTCCTGTTGAAGGTTGGGGGGCTTGGAGGCTGGAAAATCCTGGCCTGAGGCCAATGGATAGGGCTTTCAAGGCCCCTGGGAACGCATTTTTTACGGCACGCTTGCCGGTGGGTCAAGGAGGCAGGAAGATGCGACCCTCATGAATCCTCCTTCTGGAACGGGCATCCGCATCGTCGGGCTCCTTGGCGGAGTGGGTTCGGGCAAGAGCACCGCCGCCGGAATCCTGGCTGAACTCCTTCCTGGGCGGCTCTTGGACGCCGACGCCGAGGTGGGTCGCATGTTGGAAAACCCTGAAATCGGGGCCCAAGTTGAAGAATCTCTGGGCCCGGGCCTTCTGAACGCCGAGGGCGAGGTGGACCGCCGGGCGCTCGGTGAAATCGTTTTTCACGACCCCGACAAGCGCAAAGCCCTGGAGGAGTTGCTCCACCCCCTGGTCAGGGAATCCCTGCGGAACCGACTGGGGGAGCTCGAAGAATCGGGCGGAGATTGGGCCGTCCTGGATGTCCCGCTGCTCCTGGAGGGCGGGCTCTCCGAGGCCTGCGATTTCATGGTCTTCGTGGACGCCCCGGCGGACGACCGCCGCCGGTGGGCCTGCACCCGGCACGGTTGGGAGGCCTCCGACTGGGAGGCCCGTGAATTCGCCCAGGCCGGCCTGGACAACAAGCAGGCCGCCGCGGATGCTATCCTGGGTAACGTCGGGACCCTCGAAGACCTGAAAGCAGGCGTCGAGGGTCTTCTGGCCCGCCTCCGCGAGCTGCCTCCCCGCCCCCTGCGGGACCGCTGGCCCCGGTAGGCCCCGCCAGAACCGGGCGCCCGCGAAACCTTTCATTCGCGGCCCAAAAAGAAAAAATGGCAGAAACCGCATCCAGACGCCGTCGCCGTCGTCGTAGACCCCGTCGTCACAATCAACCCCGGGCCACCTCCCTCCAGGCGGTCAAGCCCTCCTCCCTTCCTCCACCTCCTCACGAGGCCTGGGACCAGGATTCCGTCAAGTCCTTTGCCACCAAGCGCAAGAAGGACGAGTACCACCTCTCCCAGCTCCTCGCCCTGCCGCTGCCCCAATTGCAGGACACGGCCGAGGACACGGGGGTCGAAGAGGCCCTGGGCCTGCCCCGCGCGGCCCTGCTCCGCCGCCTCATCGGCCAGAAGATGGAAGAGGGCGGCGTCTTCTTCACCAAGGGAATCCTCGACCTCGCCCCCGAGGGTCACGGATTCCTGCGCCACCATGTCAACGACTACACCCCCAACCTCGACACCGACGCCCTGCTGCACCCGGCCCTCATCCACAAGCACGCGCTCCAGGCCGGCCAGGAAGTCAGCGGCGTGCTGGTCGCTCCCACCAAGGACGAGGACATCCTGATCCTGCACGAGGTTCTGAATGTCTTCGGGGACGACCCCGAAAAACAGTATTCCCTGGAACCCTTCCACGACCTCATCCCGCTCTACCCTGAATCGCGCCTGGGCCTGGAACGGGAAGGCGGCGAGGTCGAGACCCGCATCATCGACCTCATCTCCCCCATCGGGAAGGGCCAGCGCGGGCTCATCGTGGCACCGCCGAGGACCGGCAAGACCGTGCTCCTGCAGATGATCGCCAACTCCATCCTGGCGAACCATCCCGATGTCCACCTCATCATCCTGCTGGTGGACGAGCGGCCCGAAGAAGTCACCGACTTCGAGCGGACCGTGGTCGGCGAAAACCGTGAAATCGTTTCAAGCACCTTCGACGAGCCGCCCGCCCGCCACATCAAGGTGGCCGAGATGGTCACCGAGAAGGCCAAGCGGATGACCGAGCAGGGTCAGGACGTGGTCATCCTGCTCGACTCCATCACCCGGCTGGCGAGGTCCTACAACAACGAGGCTCCCGGCAATTCCAAGATCATGACCGGCGGCCTGGTGGCCGACGCCCTCCTCAAGCCCAAGCGCTTCTTCGGCGCCGCCCGCAACATCGAGGGCGGAGGGTCGCTGACCATCCTGGCCACGGCCCTCATCGACACCAATTCCAAGATGGACGAGGTCATCTTCGAGGANNTTCAAGGGCACCGGCAACATGGAGCTGGTCCTCGACCGCCAATTGGCCGACCGCCGGGTGTGGCCCGCCATCGACATCAACCGCTCGGGCACCCGCAAGGAGGACCTCCTGTTCAGCAAGGAGGAACTGCAGCGGGTCTGGCTGCTGCGCAAGGTCCTCAACGAGATGAACCCCGTCGAGGCCATGGAGTTGCTGATCGACCGCATGGGCAAGTCGGACGACAACGCCGACTTCCTCGTCAACCTCTCGGTCAGCTCGAAGTAGGGCTCAAGCCAGGTCTTCGGCTTCCAGCCAGCGCTGGGCTTCGAGCGCGGCGGCGCAGCCGTAGCCGGCGGCGGTGACCGCCTGGCGGTAGGCCGGGTCGTGGACATCGCCTGCGGCGAAGACCCCCTCGACGCTGGTGCGGGTGCCTCCCTCAATCTTGAGGTAGCCGACCTCGTCGCGGTCGAACTCCTCGCCCAGGAACTCGGTGTTGGGTTGATGGCCGATGGCCACGAACATCCCCTGGCAGGAATAGTCCTCCTTCGAGCCGTCCCGCGGGTCCTCAAGCACCACCCCGGTCACCTGCTTCTTGTCGTCGTGCTGGATGTCCACCACCGACCGGAACTCCTTCCACTCGATGGCCGCATTGGCGCGGGCCCGCTCGAGCATGATGGGCGAAGCTCGGAAATAGTCGCGCCGATGGACGATGGTGACCTTGGGGCAGAAGCGGGTCAGGAAGGTGGCCTCCTCCATGGCGGTGTCGCCGCCCCCGACCACCACGACCTCGCGGTCCTTGAAGAGGGCGCCGTCGCAGGTCGCGCAAGCGGACACCCCGTAGCCCATGAGCTCGGTCTCCTTTTCCAGGCCCAGAAGCTTGGCCCGGGCACCCATGGCAAGGATGACCGAGTGGGCCTTGTGCTCGTCGCCGGAAGTGGTGGTGAGGGTGAAGGGCCGCGAGGAAGTGTCCACCTTGGCGATGGGTTGGAACTCAACGAAGCGGGTCCCGAAGCGGGCGCATTGCTTCTTGAACAGATCCATCAGCTCGGGGCCCTGGACGCCGTCGGGGAAGCCGGGGTAGTTTTCGACCTCGGTGGTGATGGTGAGCTGGCCGCCGGGCTGGAGGCCCTCGAAGAGCAGCGGCTCGAGACCGGCGCGCGATGCGTAGAGGGCGGCGGTGTATCCGGCGGGGCCGGACCCGATGATGGCGATGTTGACGACCATGGAGGCCGGGTATTCTAGGACAGGGCCGGGCGGCCTCAAGAAATGGGCGAATCCCCCAGCGAGCGGAGAGAGAAACTGGCGCCGGAGGTCGAGGAAACCTTCTTCTGTGCCAGCGGGCCGGGGGGGCAGCACCGCAACCGCACCGAGACCGCGGTGCGGCTCAAGCACCTCCCCACCGGCATCACCGTGACGGCCACCGAGCGGCGCAGCCAAGCCCGCAACCGGGACGAGGCCTGGAAGAGGCTGCTGGAGAAACTGGACGCGGCCCGGCGCAAGCCCAAGAAGAGAATTCCCACCCACCCAACCCGGGCTTCCCGGAAGAAACGGGTGGACGAAAAGAAGAAGCGCGGCCAGACCAAGAAATCCCGCCGCCCCCCCGCCGAGGACTGATCCGGGGGCTCAGCCGGTGCCTTGGCGGAGGATGCCGGCCAGGATGCGGATGGCCGAGGCGTAGCTTTCCACTCCCACCCTCTCGTCGGTGCCGTGGGCGCCCCCAAGGTCGCCAAGCGCCAGCCGCACCGCGGAAAAACGGTAGATGTCGGGAGCGAGGTCGCGGAAGTGGCGGGGGGCGGGGGGGG
>DCAK01000056.1:2874-4647 GCA_002311925.1 Planctomycetes bacterium UBA1135 | reverse complement strand
CCACCACCGCGTCGGGGTAGACGGCCCGGACCGCGCTGGCGATTGCCCGCCAGCCGGGACCGTCGGTGGAGGCCGGAACGGGGGGCCGAGTGGCGGTGGTGATGTCGATGCTGATGTCCGGGTCGTCCACGAGGCGGCGGACCCGGGCCAGCAGGTCGTCGGCCGATGTCCCGGGGAGAATGCGGAAGTTCACCAGGGCCTCGGCCGCCTGGGGAACCACATTTTCCTTGATGCCGCCGTGAAAGACGGTGGCGGCGGTGGTGGTGCGGACCAGGGGGGCGGTGAGGCGGTTTCCGGCCAGGCGGCGGGCAAGAATGCCCCGGGTCAGCCAGAGGTTGCAGAGAGCCCAGCGGGTGAAGAAATCACATTCGGGGGCCAGCTGGCGGAACTGGTCGAGAAGAGGGCCGGGGATTTCCAGCGGGAAGGGGTCGGCCTCGAGCCGGTGGATGGCGGAGGCCAGCTTGCCGACGGCGGTGTGGGCTGGCGGGGTCGAAGAGTGGCCGCCCTCGCCGCGGGCGACGAGCTTCAGGGTGCAGTAGGTCTTTTCGGCGGTATTCACCCAGGCCACCGGCCGGCCACCGAGAGGCTTGGAAAGGACATCCTCGACCACGAATCCGCCCTCGTCGAGAATCCAGGAAAAGCGGATACCGCGGTCCTGGAGCAGGGCCGCCGCCTGCTTCGCCCCGCGCAGGCCCATGACCTCCTCATCCTGGCCGAAGAAGAACCAGGCGTCGCGACGGGGCCGAAAACCATCGGTCAGGAGCAACTCAATAGCCTCAAGCAGGCCACAAACCCCGGACTTCACATCCAGGGCGCCGCGGCCCCAGATGAATCCATCGGCCACGGTGCCGGCGAAGGCGGGGTGGGTCCAGCCGCTCTCGGTGCCGGGTTCTACTGGGACAACATCCTGGTGGCTGACGAATAGGACAGGGTCCAGGGAGGGGTCGGAACCCGGCCAGCGAAAGAGCAGGCCCTCCCCCCCCACCCTCTCCAGTTCCATCACGCGATGGGCGGAAGGGAAGGCGGCGCGCAGCCAAGCATGGAGGTCATGGAAGGGGGCCGGGTCGCCGTTCTCGGGGTTCTGGTGGCTGATGGTGCGGAACCGCAGCGCCTCCCCCAGGCGGCCGGCGGCGGCCTCGGCGTCCACCTGCGGCGGGCTGGGACCGGGGGGAACCTGCATCGAATCCAAGCCGGTGGCCCGAAAAATGGAAATCCCAAGAATCGCCAACAGGGCGACCCCCACCCCGGAGGCGATGTGGCGGGCATTCATGGCGGCAGGATAGGATGCCGTCGGCTTGCCGTCCCTTCTTCTCACCCTCTTCGCCCTTCCCGGAGTTCCGGAGTCCGCGTTCCAGGAAGCTGAGGAGAAACCAGCCAAGGTGCTGGTCTACGTTCAATCCTACGGCTTCACCCATTCGGTTGCTCGCCGCCGGGCGCCCGGGGCCGACAGCTATGTGGATGCCCGCCTGCGGCTCTGGGCGGACGCCGACCCGAGGCTGGAGGTGGTCATCAGCCAGGACGCGGGCATGTTCCATCCCGTCAAGCTGATGGATTTCGACGCGGTGTTCTTCTACACCACCGGCGAACTCCCCCTCGACGAACCCGCCAAGCGGGCCCTGATGGATTTCATCCGCGACGGCGGCGGTTTCGTCGGTTCGCACTGCGCGACCGACACCTTCTACCAGTGGAAGGATTACGGGTTGATGCTGGGGGGCTATTTCAACGGCCACCCCTGGCATGAAAAGATTCGGGTCAAGGTGGAGGCCCCCGACC
>DCAK01000056.1:0-2790 GCA_002311925.1 Planctomycetes bacterium UBA1135 | reverse complement strand
TGACCGACGAGATCTACCAGTTCAAGGCCCCCTGGAGTCGCGACAGGATGAGGGTCTTGATGTCGCTCGACACCGAATCGGTGGACATGACCAGGGGGAGCGTCCGCCGCGAAGACGGGGATTTCGCAATCGCCTGGACCCGCCAGGAGGGCGAAGGCAGGGTCTTCTACACATCGTTGGGGCATCGGGACGAGGTCTGGAGGTCGGCCTGGTTTCGCGACCACCTGGTGGAGGGCATCCTGTGGGCGGCCGGCCGAACTTCGGACAAAGCCCCCAAGCCGCCCAAGGGCTGCAAGAAGTGCAAGGAAAGAGGGGTGGTGGACTGCAACCGCCACCCCAAGGATCTCCGCGAAGCCGAAATGGAGGAGGGGGTCTTCTGCACGGACGCCGCCCGGTGCCAGAAGTGTCAGGGCGCAATGGTTCTGCCATGCCAAAAATGCGATGGCGGCCCTGAAACCGCCGCCATGGTGCGGCGGAAACGGCAGGCCCAGGCCTGGCTTGCCCGAGATTCCAAGCTGGAGACGATTCTTCAGAGGCCACTCCGTCGCCTGGAAGCTCCCGGGGTCGAACTGGTCCTGGAAGCGCGAAGCTTGAAAAGGGAAAAGCGGCGCAGCGACCCCCACGCCTTCGCCCACCACATGCTGGGGCTTCTTCGCGAGACCCGGGCCCACATCGACCAGGATTTCGGAACCAGCCTTCTCGACACCTCCTCCCCCACACGAACCTGGATTTGGGAAACCGCCAAGGACCACCTCGCCACCGCCGAGGGAATGCTGGGCATCCGGCCTTCGGGCGACTTCAAGTGGCTGGGACACCAACCCGTCCACAGTATCTGGAGCGGGGACCTCGGAATCGAGGGCGATGCCTCGGCGGCCGAAGCCAACGCCGTCCACAACGCGGCCCACATGGTGATTTCCATGCTGCGACGGGACGCCTGGATAGGCGACAAGGGCGGCGGCTGGTTCGACGTGGGGTCCGCCCACGCCTACGAGGAAGTCGTTCTGGGCACGCGACGCAACTACTGCGTGGAGGAAACCAACGAGGTCCCCGACTACGCCGGCGGCCGCTGGGAACCCGCCATCCTTAAATTTTTGGCCCGCAACCGGGAGGTGATGATTCCCCGGCTCGTGGGTCGACAGTCGGGCGAGCTCACCCCGCGCGACCACGTGCTCTGCTGGTCGCTGTTCGAGTGGTTGCGCGCCACCCACCCGCGCGCACTTTCCCCGATTCTGGCCGGACTCCAGGTCCGCAAACCCGCCCGCGACCTGTTCCGCGAGCATGTGGGCTTGGATGTGCTCGCGGCCGACACCGCCTGGCGAACCTGGGTGGCGGAAACCTACCCCCCCGGCAAAACGAAGGGCAGGTAGAGGGCGAGGGCGTCGGGGTTCTGGAGGGCGTCGGCGTTCTGGACGGGGCGGCCGTGGAGGACATCGCGGACGGCGATTTCCGAGATTTTTCCCGACCGAGTGCGGGGGATGTCGGCCACCGCTTCGATGACGGCGGGGACATGCCTCGGCGAGGCATGGGCGCGGACCTCGGCCCGGATGCGGGCGCGGAGGGCGTCGTCGAGTTCCACGCCCTCCCGCAGGCGCACGAACAGCGCCACCTCCTGGTCACCGTCGCCGGTGTCGCGGCCCACCACCACCGCCTCCTCGACCTCCTCAACCCTCTCCACCTGGCGGTAGATTTCAGCGGTGCCGATGCGGATTCCGCCGGGATTGAGGGTGGTGTCGGAACGGCCCTGGACCACCATCCCCCCCTCGGGCCGCAGCTCCACCCAGTCGCCGTGATGCCAAACCCCGGGAAAGCACTCGAAGTAGGCGGCGCGGTAGCGGCTTCCGTCCTCATCCCCCCAAAACCCGGTGGGCATGGAGGGAAAGGAACGGGTGCAAACCAGTTCTCCGGGCTCTCCCACGAGAGGCCGCCCTTCGGAATCCCAAACCTCCACCGCCATCCCCAGCCCCAAGCACTGGACCTCGCCGCGGCGGACCGGGAGCAGCGGATTGCCGAGGATGAAGCAGGACACCAGGTCGGTCCCGCCGCAGATGCTGGAAAGCTGGACCTCGGGCTTCACCGCCTCATGGACCCAGTCGAAGGATTCGGGCATCAGGGGTGAACCCGTCGAGAGGATGGCGCGGACCGCCGACAGGTCGTGGGTCTCGCCCGGACGCAGGCCCGCCTTGGCGCAGGCGTCGAGGTACTTGGCGGAGGTCCCGAACAGGTTCACGCCCTCCCCCTGGACGAAATCCCAAAGAGCCTCGGGGCCGGGGTGAAAGGGGTTCCCCTCGTACAGCATCAGGGTGGCCCCGCTTGCCAGGCCGGTGGCCAGCCAATTCCACATCATCCAGCCGGTGGTCGTGAAGTAGAACAGGCGCTCGTCTGTGCGCAGGTCGCAGTGAAGCCGATGCTCCTTGAGATGCTGGAGCAGGACCCCGCCCTGACCGTGGACGATGCACTTGGGTTTCCCCGTGGTGCCGGAGGTGTAGCCGATAATGAGATCGTCGTTGTCGACCGGCAGGAGCGGGGTCGCTGCGTCGGAGCCCGTCTCGATCATGCGTTCGAAGCCGAGCTCGTCGGAGCCCGGCTCGGTGATCGCCACCATTTTTGCGTGGCCGAGCCCGGCGGCCGCCTGGTAGGCCGCCTCGCGGAATTCGGGCGCGAAGAAGACGTACGTGGGTTCGCTGTCCTCGAAGATGTAGCGCACCTCGTCGGTGGTCAGCCGGGTCGAGATCGGAACGATAATGCCGCCAGAGCGCGCCACAGCCGCCATCGCCTCGACCAGCTCGGCGC
>DCAK01000019.1:42480-46092 GCA_002311925.1 Planctomycetes bacterium UBA1135 | reverse complement strand
TCGGCGATGGCGAAGGGGACGTCGAGAATGCGGGCGAGGGTCCGGGCCAGCAGGGTCTTTCCGGAACCCGTGGGGCCGATGAGAAGGACGTTGGACTTTTCCAGTTCCACGTCCGCCCACTCCGGAGTTTCTCCTTCGGCGCCGATTTCGGCGAGGGCATGAAGCCTCTTGTAATGGTTGTGGACGGCGACGCCGAGGACCTTCTTGGCGTCTTCCTGCCCGTAGACGAATTCCTCCAAACGGGAAAGGATTTCACGCGGGGTGAGAACAGCGTGGGTGTCGCCGGTGACCTCGGTGTGGGTCTTCCGCAGCCTGCGATCCTCTTCGTGGAGAATGGAATTGCAGATGTCCACGCATTCGTTGCAAATGTAGATTCCGGGAGGCCCGGCAATCAAGGACTCCACCTGCGCCCGCACCTTCTCGCAGAAAGTGCAACGCTCGGCTCCGCCACTGTCTTGTGTCCGTGCCATCCCTCGCCATTCTACCCCATGGAGGGAAGGAGGGGGTGGCCGTCGAAAAGGGGATTATTCCTCGCGGGCGATGACCTTGTCGACCAGGCCGAAATCGAGGGCTTCCTGAGCGGAAAGAAAATTATCCCGGTCGGTGGCGGCGGCAACCGTCTCGATGTCCTGGCCGGTGTGCTCCGCCAGGATTCCGGTGAGCCTTTCCTTGAGATGGAGGATTTCCTTGACCTGAATCTCCATGTCGCTTGCGGTGCCTTGGGCGCCTCCCCAAGGCTGGTGAATCATCACCCTGGAATTGGGCAGGATGAAACGCTTCCCCTTGGTTCCCCCGGTGAGCAGAACGGCGCCCATGCTTGCGCATTGGCCGATGCAGTAGGTGGCGACATCGCAGTCGATGTACTGCATGGTGTCGTACATCGCCAGGCCGGCGGTCACCGACCCGCCAGGGGAATTGATGTAGACCTGGACATCCTGGTTCTTGTTCTGCTTGTGCAGGAACAGGAGCTGGGCCACCACGACATTTGCGACCATGTCGTTGATTTCCGTCCCGATGAAGACGATGCGGTCTTCGAGAAGCCGGGAATAAAGGTCGTAGGTCCGCTCTCCACGCCCGGTCTTTTCAATGACGTAGGGAATGGAGAAGCCTTGCACGGGAGTGTTCTCGCTCATGGGAGGGTCAATCTATTCCCCTGAGGCGGCCGGGGCAACTTCCGGGGCCTCCTCTCTTGGGGAAATTTTCATCGCGACCAGGCTTCGGGTCTTGGCTTCGAGGATTTCACCTTCCAATTCCGGGGTCTTGTCCCGCTCCTTGTAGGCCTTGCGGGTGTCGGCAGCGGACAGCCCGTGACGGTTTCCGATGGCTTTGAAGGCGGAATCGAGTTCGCTGGGAGCCACCCGCAGGCCTTCCTCCTTGGCGATGGCGTGGAGGATGAAATGGTGGCGGAGCCGTCGCTTGGCCTCTTCACCCGCCTGGGAACGACTTTCTTCCGCCTTCTTCTTCGCATCCTCTTCGCTCAGTCCTTCCTGTTGTTGAAGATGCCCGGCCTGGGCCCTGACGAGACCTTCGATTTCCTCCTTCACGAGGCCATCGGGAAGTTCGAAAGGCTTGAGTCGGACAATCTCTTCGAGGGCGGAAAAGACCCGGCGGTCTCTTTCCCCCGCTTCGTTGTCCATGGCGATGCGCGCCCGAATTTTTGATTTCAAATCATCAAGGTCGCCATCCGTGAGACTTGCAGCCAGTTCTTCTTCGGTCGCGGGTCGGGGTTGGACGACCTTGCGAATCCGAATCACCGCTTCTCCCTGGGTCCCCACCCATTCCTTGATCTCGAAGCCGTCCTGGAAATCGACAGCCACGCGGACCGTACCTCCAGCCTTGGCTCCGGTGAGGGCCTTGGAGAAGGCGTCGGGGTCGGAGCCGTAGAGAGCGGATTCGGGAGAAAGGCGCAAGCCTTCGGCGGAGGGTCCGCTTTCTTCCCCGCGGAAGAATTCCACATCCGCCTCGGCGACATGGGTTTCATCAACGGCCTGGTCCTGGATTTCATCGAAGTGGGGATGGCCCGCAGCCAATCCGGTCATGGCCTGTTCGATTTGTTCGTCCCGGGGGTCGGTGTTCTGGGTATCAATGTCGAGGTCGGCCCAGGGGACGAGCTCAACAGCCGGCCCGGTCTCCACTTCGAAGTCGAATTGGAGGGGCCCCTCTTCGGGAATTTCAAGGCCATCACGGTCCAGTCCATGGACGGTGAGGATGTCGAGCTCGGTTTCCCTGAGGGTCTCTCCCAGAATGTGGTCGAGGATGTGGTGCTTGGCCTCGAGGTCAAGAGAATTCCCGAGATGCTTCCGAGCCACTTCGAGGGGAACCTTGCCCTTCCGAAATCCGGGAAGGTCCATGCTCTTGGCCGCCGATTGAAGGAAGCAGGTTCTTTCCTCCTCCAACCTCTCGGCGGGGACCGCGATTTGAAGTTTCCAGCGGCAAGGCCCGGCCGGGGTTTTGTCGATTTGAACGGGATGCTGATGGGTATGCATAGTCGAAAGGGCCCGGCATTGTCCCCCGGCGGGGCCCGGTGGTCTAGCGGCGAAGGATGAACCGTGAGGGCTTCCACCCTATAACTAGGACACGATGGCCGCCCGCTCCACCTCTCCTTGGCTGACAGCCGGAATGGTGGCCTTGGTGACCGGCCTGGTTCTGGTCGCGGTCCGACTCACCCGGCCCGACCTTCCCCGGTCCAAGGCCCCCGACCCGGTGCCCGCCCCGGTCGAAGTGTTGCGGTTGGAAATGCAAATCCGTTCTGACACGGTAACAGCCTTCGGCGAGTCCTCACCGGCGCGCATCGCGACCTTGGCCTCCGAAATCCCCGGCAAGGTTTCCTGGCGGTCGCCGGCCCTTGAAGTGGGGGGAGAAGTCGTAGGCGGGGAGGTCTTGCTTCACCTGGACGACACCCTTTCCCGATTGACGATGAACGCGGCCGCCGCCGGATTGGATGCGCGAAAAGCCGATGCGAACAGGCAGAAAGCCGCCCTCAAAACTGCCTTGGAGCAGGAAATTCTGGGCCAGCGTGAAGTGGAAAGGCTGGAGAAGTTGGTTCAAGCCGGAGACGCCTCCGAAACCCTTTTGGACCAGGCCCGCGCAGCCTTCCTGACTTCTCGGTCCTTCCGGGAGGGGGCAGAACATTCTCTTCGAGTCGCTCGAGCCTCCCAGGCCGAGGCCTCCATCCTCCTGGAAAAGGCGGGCGAGATGGTGGCCCGGCATCAAATCCGCGCCGCGTTCAAGGGGGAAGTCTCCCGGCCATCCGCCGAAGTGGGAGATTGGCTGGCCCCGGGTTCCCCCGTCTGCCTTCTCGTCGACCGCCGGAGCCTCAAGATTAAAGTTCAAGTCCCGTCCGAAGCTGTTCCCGGACTCGGCCCGGACACCAGGGTCAAGGTTCGCTTCCCCGCCTTCCAGGAAGCAGGGAGGGCCCTTGTGGTTGCGGGAAACCTCATGGGAATCGACCCCGTTGCCCGTTCGGATTCTCGGTCTCGAGAAGCGGTTCTCCTGATTCCCAATCCGGACGGCTTGTTGCCCATGGGGGCGTTCGCGGAAATCGAATTCGACAAGGGCTCCCAAGCAGCCATTTGGTTGCGCCCGGCCTGGTTCGCACTGAGTGAACAGGGG
>DCAK01000019.1:42173-42424 GCA_002311925.1 Planctomycetes bacterium UBA1135 | reverse complement strand
GCACTGAGTGAACAGGGGCCGGTCGCCTACGTGGTGGCCGGGGGCGAAAGGGTCGAAGCGCGAGCTCTCGGATTGGGCCGTCCAGTTTTTGACGACCAGGGAAGGGCTTGGCATCCGGCGACCCGGGGCTTGGCCCCCGGAGACCTCCTCGTCGTGGGCAATGTCGAGGTCCTCAGTGACGGAAGCCGGGTGACGGTCCTGCGCCGCCCACCGGCCAGTCTTGTGGATCCTCCAGCTTCCTCCGGCGAGGG
>DCAK01000019.1:38524-42115 GCA_002311925.1 Planctomycetes bacterium UBA1135 | reverse complement strand
CTAGGAAATGATCGGCCTGATTCGGAAGGCGGTTTCCCATCCCGTCGCGGCCGACCTCCTCTTTCTCGGAATCCTCGGCTTGGGAGGGATCGTGGTGGGAACGCTCCCGAGGGAGGGCTTTCCTGAGTTTTCCAAGGAAGCGGTCGAGGTCCAGATTCGCTATCCATCGGCATCGCCCGATGAAATCGCCCGCCTTTGCGTGATTCCGGTCGAGGAGGCGGCGGATTCCCTGGAGGGCACCGATGAAATCCAATCCTGGTCCCGACAAAACGCCGCCCGGGTCATCATTCGCCTCAAGCCTGGGACGGACGTTCAAGCCTATCTCGATGAATTCCGCCAGGGCCTGGATGCCATCGAAGATTGGCCCCAGGACGCCGAGGACCCATTCCTGGCGGAACAGAAACTTCAGTTTCCGGTGGTCACGGTCAATCTTTTCGGAGATTTGGAGGAGAAGCAGGCGCGGCTGGTGGCCCAGGGATTGCGGGACCGCATTCGAGCTATCCCCCATGTGGCGTCGGTGGTCGAGTTGGGAGTGCGGAAGCCTGAAATCAGGGTGGAGGTGGACCCGGCCCAGCTCCAGAGATTCGGTGTGACCTTGGAGCAGTTGAGCCTCACCCTCGGCGGGCAGGTCCGGGATCTTCCGGGAGGTTCCCTGGAAACCGATGCCGGGGAGGTCGTCCTCCGCGTCCTGGGTGAGGAAACCGATGCCGAAGCCTTGGCTAGGCGGCCCGTTCTGGCTCGTCCCGACGGAACCCTTCTTCGGGTGGGGGACATGGCCCGCGTCGTGAGCGGGTTTGAAAGGGCAACCCTGTTGGGCCGCTTCAACGGAAGAGAAACGGTGGCCTTGCAGGTCGTCAAGGATGAGAGAGGGGATGTCATCGACATCGTCGCCGCCATCGAGGCGTTGGTGGAAAAGGAACGGCCAGGGCTTCCCGAAGGCCTGTCCCTGGGGATTTCCTCCGATTTTTCCATCTACGTGAAGAACAGGCTGCGGACCCTTCTCCAATCGGGCCTTTTCGGCCTCGCCCTGGTCCTCATCATCCTCTGGATTTTCCTGGACGCGAGGATTGCCCTGATGACGGCGCTGGGCATCCCGGTGGCGGTCATGGGTGGAATCCTGGGCATGGCGGCCCTGGGCATCTCCATGAACATGCTCTCCATGTTCGCCTTCATTCTGGTCCTGGGCCTGGTGGTGGACGACGCCATCGTGGTGGTGGAAAATGCCTATCGACACATGGAAAGAGGATTGCGGCCGAAGGATGCCGCCCTCGCGGGTGTTGCGGAAGTGGCCTGGCCGGTGGTCACCACAGTGGCGACCACCATCACGGCCTTCGGCTCCATGCTGATGATTCAGGGTGAACTCGGGCGCTGGATGGAGCCGGTTCCCTGGGTTGCCAGCCTCGCCCTGGCCGCATCCCTGGTGGAAGCCCTCATCGTCCTGCCCGCCCATTTCTCCCACTGGGTGAAGCCGGTCCTGATTGGAATGGAAGACTCCGCTACGGGGAAGCCGGCCCCATCTCATGGCGGCCGTTGGTACGCGCCCATCGCCAGGATCTACAAAAGGGCCCTCTTCGCGTCCATCCGGCATCGTTGGCCGATTCTCCTTGCCGCCGGAGGCGTTCTCGTCACTTGCCTCAGCCTCTTCCAGACCGGGCATCTGAAATTCGTCATGATGCCCAAGTTCGAGGCCAAATTGTTCATGGTGGACGTCGAAGCCCCCACCAGCAACTCTCTGCAGCAGACGGCGCTGACCCTGCGGCATTTCGAAACGGCAATCAGCGGGCTTCCGCCGGAGGAGTTGGAATCAGTGGTTTCGTTGGCGGGGGCTCTTTACAGCGACCAGCAGAATTACCGCAGCGGTCGGCACCTGGGCCAGGTCTTCGTCGAATTGAAGGAAGGCGGGGAGCGAACCCGTTCCACCGAGGAAATCAAGCAGGACCTGAGGCACAGGTTCGGTCATCCCTCCGGGGTGATACGGGTTGATTTCACTTCCCCCGAGGCTGGGCCACCCGGCAAGGACATCGAACTCACATTGATGGGTGGGAAATCATCTCCGCTGGACCAGGCGGCGGATGCCGTCCTAGAACATCTTTCCGGGTTCCCGGGGGTGGTGGACCTGCGGGATGACAGGCTTCCGGGGACCCGAGAGATGCGCCTGACCCTCACCGACCAGGGGCGGATGCTTGGCTTTGACGAATCCAGCCTGGCTCGCCAGGTTCTCGGGGCCTTCCACGGAGACAAGGCGGCCATTCTTCGTCTCGACCGGGAACCTGCAGATTTGCGCATCCGCAATCCGGAACAAGATCGTCAGAGTTACGAGGCCTTCCGCCGAATGATGGTCCGCTCTCCTTCGGGGGCGAGCCTTCCTCTCGACCGCGTGGCCCGTATTGAAGAAGCTTCTGGTCGGGCCGAAGTCGTGCGCAAGAACCGAAAACGGGCCGTGACGGTCATGGCCAATGTCACCGGGGAAGGGAACGCCCGCGACATCGTGGCCGGGGTGCTGACGAGGTTCGCCGAAATGGACAAGGAATGGCCGGGAGTTTCCCTGGATTTCGGCGGCGACCAGGAAAGGATGCGCGAATCAATGGCCTCCCTTTTCGTGGCTCTCCTCGCTTCCGGCGCCATCATCTTCGTTCTTCTGGCTCTACTGTTCAAATCCTACCTTCAGCCCCTGGTGGTTCTGTTCTCCATCCCCTTCGCATTGGTGGGGGTCTTTCTCGGATTCTTTGCCGTTGGAGAACCCCTCTCCTTCATGACCAGCCTGGGAGTTCTGGCCCTGATGGGGGTGGCCGTGAACGACGCCCTAGTCCTCGTGGATTTCTCGAACAGCCTCCGCCTCAAGGGCCTCAGCCCGACCCGGGCCATTCTTCGGGCCGGGGAGGTTCGCATGCGCCCGGTCCTCATCACATCCCTGACCACCATCGGGGGACTCACCCCCCTGGCGTTTTTCGCCACCGGCCAGGCCAACTTTCTTTCTCCCATGGCGAAGGGCATCGTTTTCGGGATGACGACCGCCACCCTGATGACCCTGCTCCTGGTGCCGGCCGGAATCCTGGTCCTTGAAGACGTTAAGGGGTTCTTCCGGCGCCGCCGATTCAGCGAATCCCGAAAAGCCGCTTGAAAGGCTGCTTGTTCAGGTAGAGCGCGAACTCGGGCAGGCCCTTGAAGGGCCGTAATTCGGAAGGCGACATCCGAGCTCGACCCAGCCATAGCCCGGAATCCTTGGGTCTGCGAGCCCCCGCGGCGGCCCTCGCCGCCCACAACCAATCNNCAATCGGAATGGTCCACCCGAAAGATTTCCGGGGTCTTTTCCAAGCGCTGGAATTCGGAGCGATAAATCTTGTAGGCGTCCCCGAAGGCGTCCAAATCCACCAGGCGTCGTGCGTACCAGATTTGCACTCTCCAGTCCCGTGGATTGGCCTCGGCTTCCTCCTGGGGTTCCGCGAGCAGGAATTTCTTGCCCTCGCGATTGCCAAGCCGGTGGAGGGCCCAGGCGACTTCATCCGCCAATTCATCCTCACTGGATTTCTTGAGAACTTCGGCCAGTTGCCGCTCACCGGTTCGCCAGCGAAAATCCTCCGCATTCTTCTC
>DCAK01000019.1:37897-38449 GCA_002311925.1 Planctomycetes bacterium UBA1135 | reverse complement strand
CATGTCCATCGGTGAGGCTGGATTGAGAAAGACTTCCATGAGAAAATCTTCGGAGCGGCTGTCGGGCCTCGCTTCCAGGATGGCAAGGATTCCACCGGCCACGGGAAAGGCGGAGACATGGAGGACTCTCAGCGGAAGTTTGAAATCCTCGGGGAGTGGACGTTTGGCAAGAGCCTTGAGAATCGAGGTAAAATCTTCGGGCTCCAGGGCAGTGGAACTCGCCTTCTCGAGACGCTCCTGGGCCTTCTCGGTCGGGCCATGCAGGAGAAGGGTGCGGAACCCTTCGACCGCGAGGGATGAATTTTCATCCTTGGCCCATGCGTTGGCCATGGCGATGGCCTTCGGGCCGCCGCATCCTGCAGCCACGCGCAGTGCTGGTGCCTTGGCGTCGTCGGGGAGTTCGTGGAGAAGCTCCACGAGGAGGTCGGCGCCGGCGGAATTCATGGAGCCATTCAGAACCTGGAGAATGCGCCCCACAGCGGTGGAATTCGGCTCCCCGGCGATGACAGTCCGCAAGGCCTCCAGGGCGGGCTCCTGAATTTCAGGCGCGAG
>DCAK01000019.1:37577-37882 GCA_002311925.1 Planctomycetes bacterium UBA1135 | reverse complement strand
CGGACAAGGGAGGAAAGGCGGTCGTCTCGGCCCTCGTTCAACCACTTTTCTCCGTGTTCCTCCCAGCACGCGGATGCTTCAGCCCTGCGGGCCGCCGTGCGCTCGGCGATGGCATCGGCCAACTTTTCCAGGCTTCCTGGCAAGGGCCCCTGGACGGGGACGAAAAGGAGGGAGGCGAGAAGAATCACGGGAAGAAACTAGAATACAGGGCCGAGGCCAAGGCCGGCCCCGGGGATGAAAATGAACCAGGAATTTGAAGTCCTCGTTGTGGGGGGTGGGCACGCCGGCATGGAGGCCGCCGCCGC
>DCAK01000019.1:34273-37520 GCA_002311925.1 Planctomycetes bacterium UBA1135 | reverse complement strand
CGCCGGCATGGAGGCCGCCGCCGCCGCCGCTCGGATGGGTGCCGCGACGGCTCTCGTTTCCCTGGATGCAGGGGCGGTGGGCAGGATGTCGTGCAATCCCGCAATCGGAGGCATCGGCAAGGGGCAGCTCGCCCGGGAGGTGGATGCGCTGGGGGGAATCATGGGTCGGGTCACGGACGCGGTTGGCATCCAATTCAGGCTTCTCAATACCAGCAAGGGTCGGGCGGTCCAATCGCCCCGAGCCCAGTGCGACCGGGAAGCGTACGAGGTGGAGGCTCGCAGGTTGTTGGGCCAATCGGAAAACCTGACCATTCTCGAAGGAGAAGCCGTGGATCTTCTTTGGAGCGGCAGGGGGGAGACCCGGAAAATCTCCGGTCTGCAATTGGCGGATGGCCGAGCCTTGCGAGCCCCCGCGGTGATCCTGACCACCGGCACTTTTCTTGAAGGAATCCTTCATACCGGCAGCACCCAGGAAGAAGGGGGAAGAGCCGGAGAACAGGGTGCCGCCGCGATGGGGGAGACCCTCCGTGGGTTGGGGCTTCCGACCGGTCGATTGAAGACAGGAACTCCCCCGAGATTGGCTCGGGAAAGCATTGATTTTTCGGGGCTGGAGGAGCAGCCAGGAGACCCCGAACCCGTTCCCTTTTCCTTTTTGACCGATTCCATCGAGCAGCCCCAGGTTTCCTGCTGGATCACCAGAACCGGACCGGAAACCCATGAAATCGTCCGCGACAACCTCCACCTTTCCCCCATGCACAGGGGCGCCGTCACTGGACGGGGGCCGCGTTATTGCCCTTCCCTCGAAGACAAGGTCGTTCGCTTCGCCGACCGGGACCGCCACACCATCTTTCTTGAACCCGAGGGAGTGGATTCGCCCGTGGTTTATCCCAATGGGATTTCCACCTCCCTGCCATTGGAGGTCCAGGAGGCCCTGGTTCAAACCTGTCCCGGATTGGAATGCGCGCGCATCGTTCAACCCGGATACGCGGTGGAATACACCTATGTTTCGCCACGGAGCCTTCGCCGCACTCTTGAAGTGAAGGTCGCCCCCGGGCTGTACCTGGCGGGCCAGATTTGCGGCACCACTGGTTACGAGGAAGCTGCTGGCTTGGGCCTGGTCGCAGGCATCAATGCCGCGGCCAAGCTGCAGGAGAAGCCCGAATTCGTCCTGGGGCGCCACGAGGCCTATCTCGGAGTGTTGGTCGACGACCTCGTGGTCTGCGACCCGAAGGAACCCTACCGCATGTTCACATCCCGTGCGGAACACCGCCTTCTTCTCCGTCAGGATGATGCCGACCGGAGATTGACCCCGCGCGCTGCGGAATGGGGGGCGGTGGATGCATCCAGGGTGGCAAGGTTGGAATCGAGACTGGGCAGGATTGCCGCCGGAGGCGCCGCCCTCGACAAGGGGGAGAGCCTCGAGGCCTTGAACCTACCCCCTGGAGACCACGCCACCTTGGAAGCGGACCGGAAATATGCCGGATACACCCGTCGCCAGGAGGAGTGGGTGGCGCGTTCCAAAGGGTTCGAGAATGCAACTCTGCCGTCGGATTTGGATTACGCCGCAATCCGAGGATTGAGGGGAGAAGCCGTCGAGACCCTTTCCGAGATTCGACCCGAAACCCTCGGCGTCGCCGGTCGGCTTGCTGGAGTCACCCCGGCGGATGTCGCCCTTCTCGAAGTCGCCTTGAAAAGAAGAACGGTCCGGAATCCCTGAGGAAGCCGGACCGTTTCAAGGCTTGAATCAGCCGATTTTCTTGACGGTGGCGCCGAAGCCAAGGTCGGTGACGGCTTTGAGCGTGGCAACTTTGTCGAATTTTCCATTCACTGTGATGTGAGCTTCCTTCTTGCCGAAGTCCACTTCGTGTTTCTCCACCCACGGTAGAGAGGCGAGGGCCTGTTCGACCCTGGCCGCGCAATTCACCCGTCAGGTCATGCCCGTGACCGCCAAAACCACGGATTGAGATTTCACCACTTCAGCCGGAGAGGTGCTGGCGCCTTTCTCTTTGATTTTCGCCAAATCTTCCTCCATCTTCTTGTACCTATTCTGGACCCGGTTTTCTGGGCCCGTGAAATGCTCATCGTATTGCTCCCTGAACAACTTCATTCCGACGGCAAAAATAGTGGCGTCGCCCATCCGCTTGGCGCCTTCCATGACGGGGAACCAGAAGCTGCTGCTGTAGGAGGCGGGAATGCGCCCATCCTTCGCAAACTCATAGAGCGTGATTTCCACTCCCTTTCTCTTCTCCGGGTCCCGTCCGGCTGAACGGCGAATCTCGTTGATCTCGAGGTTCAGGAGAAGATTGTCAATTTTGGCAACCTTTTCCTCGAAGGAAGAACGCTTCTTTTTAGGGGCGTCGAGTCCGGCTCGAGCTTCTTGCGCAGAGGTGAATGAGGTAAGCCCCATCTCCAGCTCCAAAAGGAGTAGGTCCACGTCAGTCCCTTCTTTGCCACTTGCCGCCGCGTCTCTCAGTTTAAGCAATCTGGCGATTTGTCCTTCGGTTTTCCGGAATCCCTCAACGTTGCGGTCGGCTCCGGCAACCTTGGCAAGCTTGTTGCCGTCGGCGTCCAGGAAGAGGAGGGTCGGGAATCCTGTGCCTCCGTATTCCCGGAAAATCCCGTCGGTGGTGTTTCCCTGGATACGGGACGTCACATGGAGATAGGGAACGACTTCCTTGGAAGCGTAGGATGCGAAGTCACGGGAGGAGAGTGAACCACTCTCCAAGCTCTTGCAAGGGCCTCACGGCGCGTAGGACCGAGTGAAATAAGCGAAAACAAGTTTGTTTTCCTCTTTCGCGCGGGCCAAGGCTTCGTCTAGGTCCAGGGTCCAACTGCCGTTGGCAACCCAACTTTGGGCGATTTTCGCATCGAATTTTGCCTGATTGTCATCGCCATCCTGTGCCGGAGCGGTGGCAACTAGGGCCAGGCTCGCAATCGCGGAAGCGGGGAGGAGAGCACGTAAATTCATGCCCTACCCTACGACTCCCGAGGGAAATGAACCGGTCAAGATGTTGCAGATTTCCAGATAGCGGTCGCGGGTCTTGGAGATGATTTCGACGGGAATGGATGGGGGAGGCGGGGTTTTGTCCCATTCCGTCAAGGAGCGGAGGTAGGCGCGAACAATTTCCTTGTCCCAACTCGGGGGCTCTTCACCGGGGACAATGTCGTTTTCGGGCCAATAGCGGGAGGAGTCCGGGGTCAAAACCTCGTCGATGAGAACCAGCTCCCCATCCAGCCTCCCGAATTC
>DCAK01000019.1:33642-34243 GCA_002311925.1 Planctomycetes bacterium UBA1135 | reverse complement strand
CGAATTCAAACTTGGTATCGGCGAGGACCGCTCCCCTCGAGGCTGCGCGGGTAGCGGCTTCTCGGAACAGTTTGAATGAAAGTTCGCGAATCCTGGCCGCGTCATCGGGGTTGCCAATGATGGCGGAGGCTTCCTCCCAGGAAATGGGGAGGTCCTTCTCGTCCTTGGTGGTGGGGGTGAGAAGAAGTTCGGGAAGCTTGGCGGAGTTTTGCAGGCCCTCGGGAAGTGCATTCTCCCAAAGTGACCCGGTTGCCTGGTATTCCCGCCAGCCGCTTCCAGCCAAATGGGCGCGCAGAACGATTTCAACGTCGACCCGATCGGCAGTGCGAGTCCATGTGGCTCTGCCCTGAAAGGGTTCGTGGAATTCTTCAGGCAAGTCGGGAATCTCGGAAGGTTCGGTCGTGATTTGGGCCGAGGGCATCCAATCCGAGACATGGTCCACCCAGAAATCCGTGATGTGGGTCAAAATCCTCCCGCGGTCGGGGACGGTCTCGTTCATCACCACGTCGAAGGCGCTGAGCCGGTCGGTGGCGACCATGAGGATTTTCCCGGAATGGTCGGGATGGCGATAGAGGTCGCGGACCTTGCCGGTGTAATAGAG
>DCAK01000019.1:32910-33517 GCA_002311925.1 Planctomycetes bacterium UBA1135 | reverse complement strand
CCCCTCCCGCCCTAGAATCCTTCCATGAACCCGGCCCCGCCCCCTGTTTCCCTACCCGGGTGCAAATCCTTGACCCAGCGCGGATTGCTGTTGGCAGCGACCGCGGACGGGGAAAGCGTTCTGCGAGGCTGCAACGAGGGGGAGGATGCTTCCAGCCTCCGCACATGCCTGGGCCTTCTCGGGGTGGAAATCCTTCAGGAGGGGGAATCCACCACGGTCGTCGGCAGGGCCGGGGCCTTGGCGGGAAACGGAGTCGCGCTGGATGTTCATGAGGGGGGCAGCACCCTTCGCTTTCTTTTGGCCCAGGTGGCGGCGGGAGGAGGGGAAGCCATGTTCTGCGGCTCCCCCCGCCTCATGGAGAGGCCCCATGGCGGACTTTTGGATTGCCTGACGGGGATGGGAGCGACCATTGAAAGCGTTCTGGATGCCGGGCAGCCCGCGCTGAAAATGAGGAGCCCCGGCATTCCCGGTGGCGCAATCTCCCTCGAGGGTTCCGCCAGCAGCCAATACCTGTCCGCCCTCATGCTGGTTCCCTGGAAGGAAAGGGCCCGGATTCATTCTTCCACCGGAAAATCCAGTCGGGGTTACATCAACTTGACCCTGGAAG
>DCAK01000019.1:31620-32852 GCA_002311925.1 Planctomycetes bacterium UBA1135 | reverse complement strand
ACCCTGGAAGCCGTGGCCCGTTTTCGGGGCCCCGAATCCCTGACCCCCCTTGCCCATGGCTGGCTCGCAAGTCCGGGCTGCGGGGAGGCCCAGGATTGGACGATTCCCGGGGATGCTTCCGCCGGGACCTTCTTTCTCGCTGCTCTTTTGGTGGGAGGGGGGCGATTGTCCTTCACCGTCCCTCCGGCTCCTTCCCACCCTGAATCCAGGTTGGCCAGGGATTTGGCGGGGCTTGGCTTTCTTGCCGTGGACGACGGGGCCATCGCAGCCGCCGACCCCCTTCCCGACTCTCCCTTGGAGTTGGACCTGGATGCGTTCCCTGACGCTGCCACGGCCCTGGCCGTGGCTTGCGTCTTTCTTCCTGGCGGCGGGCGTTTGGCGGGGACCCATCGGCTGAAGGACAAGGAATCCGACCGCTTGGAGGGCATGACCCTCCTGGTGGAAAGCATGGGTGGTTCTGCCAGCTTCGACCATGAAACTCTGGTGATTCAGGGGCCTCCCGCGGCCCAGTCGGTCGCTTGCCTGAATCCTCGAGGAGACCACCGCATGGCCATGGCGGCTGGAATCGGGCAGTTGGGAATCTCCGGACTGGAAATCTCGGACCGTGATTGCGTGGCAAAATCCTTCCCCGGATTTTGGGGAACTCTTTCGAAATGGCGCGACGGCTGATTCTCTTCCTGGCCATCCTTGGAGGATGCGGCTGCAGTTCTGCGGGGCTGGAAACGCATCCTTCCAATCCAGCCGAAGCTCTCGTCGCGGATTGGCTGGGCATCGCCAAGGATGCCGAAATCAGTCATGCGTGGGAGGAAGCCGCTCATGCGCTGGATTCTTGGGCGCTTCTCCACGAAACGGATTCGGAATGGGTGGAGCGGCGTATCCGGGTCGCGGACGGTGCGGGAGATTGGGAATCGGCCGTGGTCTGGCGGACGCGGGCGCTGGCGGAAAACCCGGGTGACATCACCTTGCGGGTGGACCTCGCCGACGACCTTCAAATTCTGGGCAGGTCGGCTGAGGGTGTGGTCCTGCTCGAAGAGGCGACCAGGGATCCGGAAGTCGGCGCTGTCGCTCTCGCGGCCCTGGCCGAAATCCACAAGCGCGAAGGGGATTGGCTCGCTGCCGCGGAGGCCACGGAGAGATTGGCCGAATCGCTCGAGGGGCGCAACGCCGCCGCCTGGTGGCAGGCAGCTTCCCAACTTCGTGAAATGGCGGGGGACGGCCCCGGGGCCGGGGCC
>DCAK01000019.1:25400-31589 GCA_002311925.1 Planctomycetes bacterium UBA1135 | reverse complement strand
GAAAAGGCCCTGAAGGCCCAGGGTATCCTTGAAAGGGAGGGGCGAAGATTGGACCGACTCGCCGCCTTTCAGGCCGGAGAGCCTCGAAATGTGAAAGATGCGGTGGATTTGCTGGGCCGACATCAGGACCCTGGATTTCGTCTGGCTGGAATTCGCTACCTGGTGTCGGGCAGGTTCCCGAATGAAATCCAGGTTTTTGCGTCCGCCCTTCAGGATTCGGATTTGCGCATCGTTTCCATCGCTTCGCGTGAAATCGGAAAGCGAGGGGCCGAGATGGATCGCTTCCTCCTCCTTTCCTTGTTGGACCATGCCGACCGGGGGGTCAGGTTGGCCGCTCTACATGGGCTGGGCCCCCTCGTCATTCTTGAAGATTTCCCTCTCCTTCTTCCCTTTCTGTTGCCCAACGACCGGGAAGTCTTCCGAGTAGCGAATCGGATTCTCGAAAGCAGTTCGGGAGAAGTGGTCGCCCTTGACCTCGACCCCGACCAGGAGCGAAGAGCGGAAATCTCCGCTCTATGGTCCTCCTGGTACGAGGAACAATCCCAGGGCTGACACCAGGGTCTGGCGTTGCCAAAATGGACACCATGAAGGTTCTCGTCACAGGAGGATGCGGTTACATCGGGTCGGCCACTGCGCGCTGGCTTCGAGAGCGGGGGGCCGAGGTCACGGTTCTCGACGACCTTTCGGAGGGCCACCGGGAGGCCTGGGACGGCGATTTCGTTGAACTTGACCTTTTGAACCGTGAAGCCCTGTGTGCCTGGGTCGGTGGCCAGGATTTCGACGGCCTCGTTCATTTCGCAGCCCGTTGCTACGTGGGAGAAAGCGTCGAGCAGCCGGTGCGCTATTGGCGGGCCAATGTGGTTCCCGTCATCCACCTGTGCGAATTCATGCCGGGGGTCCCCCTGGTCTTCTCCTCCACCTGCGCCACCTTCGGCGATCCCCTGACCCCGACCTTGGCCGAGGATCATCCTCAAAACCCGGTGAATCCCTACGGTGCCACCAAGGCTGCAGTGGAAAGGCTGCTCAGGGACAGGGAAGCGGCGGGAGAGGGTTCCTTCGCCGCCCTTCGGTACTTCAACGCCGCCGGAGCTTCTCCCTCGGGAAACCATGGCGAGCATCACGACCCTGAAACCCACTTGATTCCCCTAGCCTGCCAGGCGGCTTTGGGACACAGGGGAGGGCTGACCATTTTTGGAACCGATTGGGAAACCCCCGACGGCACCTGCATCCGAGATTACATCCACATCGACGACCTCGCCTCGGCCCACGAAATCGCCCTCAAGAGGATGCTGGAGGGTGGGGAATCGGGGGCCTGGAACCTGGGGACGGGAATCGGGGTCTCGGTGAAGGAAATCATGGATTCCGTGGGCAAAGCCCTGGACCGGCCGGTTCCCTTCGATGAAGGGCCGCGCCGGGCGGGAGACCCGGAGCGCCTGGTGGCCGACCCTTCCCTGGCCAGGAAGGAGTTGGGCTGGGAAGCGCGGTACATGGACATCGATTCCTTGATTGCCACGGCCGCCTCCTGGCATGAAAGCCATCCGGAGGGTTACGGCTCTTGAGAACCCTTTGCTTCCTCGGCGTTCTGCCCCTGTTGGGGCTTCTTTCCCAGGGAGAGGATCTCGATTCCAGGCTGGCCACCATCACCGAATCGGATTGCTTCGCGCGGGTCGAGATTCTGGCGGCTCCCGAAATGGCGGGCCGCGCCACCCTGTCCCTTGGGTTGGACCTCGCGGCGACCTACGTGGAGGAGGAGCTTGCCGCCCTTGGCCTCGAGCCCGCCGGACCCGACGGAGCTTGGCGGGCGCCCTACCCGGTCACCGTTCTTCGAGCGGCGGAGGACACCGGTTTCGAGTGGACCCCTCCCAAGAGCGAACCCGTTGAACTCAAGCTCGGGGTTCATTTTCAACCGATTCCTGGAGCCCCGACGCTGGACAAGGTCGTGGGAGAGCCCCTCTTCGTGGGCTGGTCCATCGATGCCCGGAAGGAAGGCTGGGAGGACCTGAAGTCGAAGAATGTGAAGGGGAAAATCGTCTTCGCGTTCACCCGGGAACCTCGGGCCGACGACCCCAAGGACAAGCGTTTCGACGGCCTCGACCCCACCCGGCATTCCACCCTCAGGTCCAAGGCTAGGGCCGCTGAAGCGGCGGGGGCCATCGCCCTCGTTCTGGTTCCCGACCCGGGCGCCTTTCCTGATCCGAATGCCGTCATTCCCCAACTGATTCCGGTGCTGATTCCCGGCAACGTCCCCATCGACCAACTCCTGAAAGCGGGAGGCCTTCCCTCCCTGCCCATTGCTTCAGTTTCCCGGGAGGTGGCGAGTCGAATTTTCGACGAGGACCTGGACAAGTTCCATGCCTCCCTGGAAAAGAGGAGGAAGCCCAAGCACCTTGCCGCGCCCAAAAAGGGGAAGGTGAAGACCGAGATTTCCCTTTGGTTTGATTGGGAAAGGGGGAAGGAGGAGGCATTCAACTTGGCTGCCCGGATTCCTGGAAAGGGGGACAACCCCCAGACTGTTGTCCTCGGAGCTCATCTCGACCATGTCGGCTACAACCATTTTTGGGACAAGGGCCGGATGCGGCTCCACCCCGGGGCCGACGACAATGCAAGCGGAAGCGCAGCCCTCCTGGAAGTCGCGGAAGCCCTTGCCGGATGTGAACCCGAGGACGACATCCTGTTTCTTTGGTTCAGCGGAGAGGAAAACGGATTGTTGGGATCCAGGGCCTATTGCGAGGAACCTCTTTACCCCCTGGAATCCACCGTCGTCATGTTGAACATGGACATGGTGGGGCGGGGGGACAGCAAGGTCGCCAATGTGGGTGGGCTGTGGGACCGACCCGCCTGGAAGATGCTTCTTCTCAAGCAGGCGCGGCGCATTAAGTCCAAATTGAGACTCGACCTTGTCCAGGGCCGCGACCTCTACGGCAGGAGTGACCAGTATTCATTCCACCAGAAGGGGGTCCCGGGGCTTTTCTTCTTTGAAGCGGATTTGGACAAGAATCCCGTCTACCACAAGCCGGGGGATGTCCCGGAGACCATGGACGGGGAGAAAATTGCCCGCATTGCCCGTCTTTTCATGGCGACTGCATGGGCCGTCGCGGTCGAAGGAGCGCGACCCTGATGCTCGGATTCTTCCTGGCCGCGATCCCAGCGGTCCAGGGCCCCGCCGAATTGGGCTCGACCCTGGGCGCGAAGGTCCGCGAACTCTCGAGTGAAAAGGAAATCTCCGTGGGTGTACGGGTGGAAACCTTGGATGGGAAGATCATCTTCGACAACGAAGGGGAAAAGGCCTTCGTTCTCGCATCCAACACCAAGATTCTGACGACCGCTGCTGCACTCCTGGAATTGGGTTCGGATTTCCGCTGGCACACTCGGCTTCGCCTGGATGGCGCCACGCTCCGAGTCGTCGGCGAAGGCGACCCATCACTCCGCAAGCTTCCGGAAAGCCATCCGGGGGACGCCTTTCTCGACGCCGCTGCGCGCGCTTTGGACAAGAAGGGAGTCTCCAGCCTGGAGGCAATCATCCTCGATTCCAGGGGAATCGCTTCTCCTCCCCGCCACCCGCTTTGGCCGGAGGAGCAGTGGCAGGAAAGCTACTGCGCGCCGGTGGCCGCCTTGGTGGTGGAAGGGGGGTGCCTGGAAGTGATTTCCGGCGGCGGGCGCGCGTGGATTGGTCCTTCCCTCGACCCCCCGATCCCTGTCGATTTTCGTCATACGGGGAAGGGAAAACCGTTGTCCGCCTGGTGGGGGAGCAAGGGGCTGGTCGTGCGAGGGGACCTCCACGCCCGGGATTCCCTGCGGCTGGCCGTGCGAGACCCGGTCGATATTTTCGGTCGTTGGCTGAAAGCGGGCCTCAAGAGGCGGGGGATTCCCTGTGAACGGGTGGTCCTGGCCGGGGCCGATGATGGCCAAGAAAATGGCGAACTCATCTTGAGTCACCCATCGGCCTGGAAGCTGGCGGACGCCGTCGCCCTGGCCAACCTGGAAAGCGACAATTTCACCGCCGAGCTCCTCCTTCTCGCCCTGGGAAGGATGGGCGGGGGCCCCGGAACCGCCGAGGCCGGAATCGCCCGAACCGAGCGAATCCTTGAACCCCTGGGTCTCCTTCCCGCAAGGGTTCGGCAGACGGATGGCAGCGGACTGGCCAGGTCGGACTCGAGGCCGGTGAACAAGGCCGCCCCTGCAGACCTTTGCGCCGTTTTGCGTGGGATGGCCGAGCACGAGGAGGGCCGCTGTTTTTTTCGCTCTCTTCCCGTGGGCGGGGTCCAAGGACGGCTCGCGCAGCGATTCAAGGATCCTCTCTTTCAGCCTCAAAGGGTCCATGCGAAGACGGGGTGGATTCGTGGCGCCAGCTCGCTTTCCGGCTATCTCCTGGCCGGGGACTCGGAAATCCTGGTATTTTCAATCGTGGTCAATTATGTCCGGGATGGAACTTCTCGGACCCACAACAAGAGGTTTCAAGCCTTTCAGGAATTCGTCCTGGGTGCCGTATTGGCCTCGCGCGGATGACGTCTTCCCTTCTTTCGGAAGTGATGGATCTCGCAGTGCGGGCCGGAGAGGCGCTGTTGGAGCGGCAGCGCACCTCTCCCCGGATGGACTCGCTGTCCAAGACGGCGCGGAGGGACCTGGTCACCGTGGCGGATGTCGAAAGTGAGGAAACCTTGAAGAGCGGGCTCTCCGTCCTGTTCCCGGAGGACGGGNNGGATCTCCGCCCTGTTCCCGGAGGACGGAATTCAAGCGGAAGAGAGTGGAATCCTTGAAGGTGGTGAATCCACGTGGGTGGTGGACCCTCTGGACGGGACCGTGAATTTCGTTCATGGTTTGCCCATGTGGGCGGTTTCCCTGGCGAGGGTGGATGCTCGCGGCCCTTCGATGGCGGTGGTCCACATCCCTCGGCTCGGGGAGACCTTCACCGCGCTTCGCGGGGAGGGAGCCTTCCTGAACGGGACGCCTCTCCAGGTTTCCACGTCCTCCGAATTGGAGGATTCTCTTCTCGCCACCGGTTTTCCCTATCGAAGGCATCTCCTGGCCGACAACAATCTCGCGAATTTCTGTCGCCTGTTTCTCAGGCAAAGAGGGGTTCGGAGGATGGGTTCGGCGGCCATCGACCTCGCCTACACCGCGGCGGGCCGCCTCGACGCATTTTGGGAACTTCATCTCGAGCCGTGGGACGTGGCCGCGGGAGGATTGCTGATTCAGGAAGCGGGTGGCGAAGTCGGGACCCTTCGCCCGGGAGGGGATTGGATTCGGGATGGCAACCTGGTGGCCGGGCCGGCTCCCCTGGTGGATGCCTTGAGGGAAGTCCTTTCCCGAGGTCGCCCTGAGGCATGGCCGTTCCTGGGAGAAAACGAGGACGGCGCGTGAGCCATGTTTGTCTGCGCGGAATTCGTTCCGGAAACCTGAAGGACCTGGACCTGGACCTTCCCCATGGGGAATGGACGGCAATCCACGGCCCGAGCGGCTCCGGGAAGACCGCCCTTCTCTTCGGCGCCCTGGTCCCCGCATCCCGCAGTCGTTTTCGAATTCTCGAAAATCCGGCCGCTCTTCCGGCCGAGGGAGAAGCCCAAATCCAACGCATTGCCAGCTCCATTGCGGGCCTGCTGCCCGTTCTTGCCTGCCACGGGGAAGTTCCAAGGAAGAGAGGCGCCGTCCAGATTGGGTCCGCTCTCGACTTGTGGCCTCTTCTTTGGGGTGCGTGGGCCGAAAAACGTGGGCGTCAATGTCCTTCATGCGGCCATTGTTGGAAGGAAACCCGGGCGGAAAGTCTTCTTGCGTGGGTGGGGTCCGAAGTCGAAGGGGCTCCCGTCCGGGTCTATTCCGAGGCCGGGGGCCGAAAGCCGGAAGAACTCATGCAAGCAGGATGGACCCGAGGGTTAATTCCTGAGGGCCCGGTTCGCCTGGAGGAGGCACCCTCCCCCCTTCCTCCCGATTCCTGGCTCCTGATAGACAGGTTCAGGTGGCAGCAGGACAAGGAGGACAGACTTCTTCTGTCGGCTGGTGAAAGTCTTCGCCGCGGTGGTTCCCTGAGGGTTCAAATTGGCGAAGCGGAACATTCTCTTCCCTCCCTTGATTCCTGTCCTGATTGCGGAGAGGGACAGGTCGCGGGAGGAAATCCGTCCTCTTCTCCGGCAAGGGAGGACCTGGTGATTGGGCGGGACTCGCTGCGGGCATGGTGCGCCAGACCCCTGCAGG
>DCAK01000019.1:20438-25361 GCA_002311925.1 Planctomycetes bacterium UBA1135 | reverse complement strand
CCCCTGCAGGATTGGCTGGCATTGCCGGGAAAGGGCGCCGCGCGGAGACGGGTCGAGGCCCTGGTGTCCACCCGCCTCGGGTACCTTTCCGCATCCAGAACCCTGTCAACGCTTTCCCTTGGCGAGGCCCGTCGCCTGGAGCTCTCCTCCATGCTGGGAATGGTCCGTCAAGGCCAAATCGTGGTTTTGGATGAGCCGGGGATGGGCTTGCACGGATTGGAAAGAGAGGCCTTGGCCAAACTCCTTCATGGAATCAAGGCCCGGGGGGGCACAGTCTTGACCGCAGACCCGTCGAGGGAATTCATCGAGGCGGCGGATTCATGGGTGGAATTGGGCCCAGGTGGGGGGCCGGAAGGAGGGCATTGCATTGGTCAAGGAAGAGCCGAGGATTTGCCCGATTCTCGGCCCACCCCTTTCGTCGAGAATCTCCCGCCGGCCCGGCAAATCCTTTCCTTCAAAAGTCTGGGAGCACGCTTCCTGGACATCCCATACCTGGAACTGCCTCTGGAGAGGTTGGTCGCCATCGCCGGAGTCAGCGGAAGCGGAAAGACGACCCTGGTGGAGCGGGAATTGGCGGAGCGGTTGCGGAAGGGAGAGGGATTCTCCGGGGAACTCCCTTTGGGAGGATTCAGCGTGCTGTTGGAGCGAGCCCTGGGTCACGGGCCACGGTCCACCTTGGCGACTCTTTCCGGCGCGTGGACCGAAATCCGGGAGGCTTTCGCGGATGGAATGGAGGCCAGGATCCGAGGTCTGGCCCCCGGGGATTTCGTTGCCCAACCTCGCAAGGGAGCGTGCAAGGTTTGCGATGGCAAGGCGTTGGACGAGGACGGGCTTCCATGTCCTTTTTGCGCCGGGTTGGGGCTGCGGGACGATCTTCTTGATTTGCGCCTGCGCGAGCGCAGCCTCCGGGAATGGTTGCAGACCCCTCTTTCGGAACTCCTGGGTCGGCTTCCTCACGGCGGACTTCTGCGTCCCCGGCTGGAAAAGCTGTGCAGGTTGGGAATGGGGTCGCGATGCTTGGGAGAGCGGGGGAGGAACTTGTCACTGGGTGAAAGGGGGCGCATTGCCCTCGCCCGTCGGCTCGCCGGCGCGAAAGCCATTCGCCCGCGTCTCTTCCTGCTGGACGAGCCTTGCCTCGGACTCCCCAAGGTCGAGGCTGGAAAGGTCCTGGATTTGTTTCGGGAATTGGTGGAGGAAGGCCATTCTTTCTGGGTCATTGAGCACCATGAGACCCTCCTGCGAGGTGCGGATTGGTTGGTGGAACTGGGCCCCGGGGCGGGCCCGGAAGGGGGATGTCTTCTCGCTGAAGGCCCTCCCTCGTCCTTCCCGGTGCGCGAGACTCCAACCGGGAAATGGCTAAAATCTCGGTCCAGTGGGAAAAGGGCGACAACACCCCCACGGTCGTCCATCCCTTCCTCTTCCCTGATTCTTGCAGATGGTTGGGGCCGGGAAGGTCGATCAGCCCTGGAGGGCGCGCTGAGTCGCGAACTCGAATGCAGGTCTCCCTTGGTGGAAGACCTTCCCTCCCTTCCAGGGGCGGCGGAGGAAATCCCCCAAGGGGCTCCAGTGGCTTGGCCGGCCAATCCGGGGCCGGAAACCCCGTTGGGCGACATCCTCGGCTTGTCCCCGCGCCTCGAAAGGGTCTTCAGGGAGGAGGGTTCAGGGACATGTCGGGCTTGCGGGGGGGGAGGACCGTGGCCTGATTTGGCGGTGGGCCTGGCATGCGCCGATCTTCCGGCCGAAACCTTGTGGTTCACGTGCGTCCCTGATTTCCCCGGCGGGAAAACGGAACACAGCGGTTCGATTCTCTCCGCCGCGGGCTTCAGGGAAATCCTCCGCGGAAAGAATCTCCACCGCCTGGGTGCGGGTGAAAGGCTTCAGGATGGGGACCTCCTTGTGTTGGACCAGTTTTCACCCGCGGCCGAGGCGGAAACGGGGCGCTGGAGAGACCTTGCCCGGGCCAGCCAACTTCTCGGGGGGGGAGCCCTCGCGGCTCGCCTTCCGGATCGGCCCCGAGAAACCATCCAGGAATGGAGGGACGGGGCCTGCAGGGATTGCGGGGACAGATCGGCGGGAGTATTGCTCGAGATTCGAGGGGTCAGCCTCGAAATGCTGATGGCTGGAACTCCGGGAGAGGCTTTGAAATTCCTTGATGTGGCTCAGGGACCCACTCCCTCTTCACCTTCCTGGCTGGCAGACATGGAAAACACTTCCCTCTGGAAGCGGTCTCTCGGCGCTTCATGGGGAAGCCTGTCCAGCCTGGAACGCCGGGCGGCTCGCATGAGTGGTTGGCTCCTGAATCCTCTTGAAGGGGTGACCCTGCTCCATGACCAGCCCCTGGCCGGATTCCCGGCCCCTCTCGCCCGCTCGCTGGCCGCCGCCCTTCGGGACGACCCTCTGGGTCGGCATTCATGGACCGACCCGGAAGGGTTCGCGGATGCCAACGAGGGTGATTCCTGCCCATCCGCTTCGGTGCGTGAACTGTCCCTGGATCCCGCCATCTGGGCTCGACCCAAACCGGCTCTGGCCAGGGACCTTCTCCGGGAAGCCTTGGGTCTGGGGGACGCTTTTCGCGACCAGTACCTGAGAACCGAAGAAGCCGGCTTGAGGGCCTGGGGTCCGGTCCATCTTGGCCGGGGCCCGGGAGGAAAAGCATGTTCCCGTTGCCGCGGCAGGGGAGGGATTCAGGCCCACCCTCGGCTCATGGCTCCCTGCGCTGAATGCGGGGGAACCGGCTGGAAACAGGAGTGTCGCTTGCTGCAGGTCCGCGGATTGGCTTGGACCGATCTCCCTGGCTCCACTCTCGAAGAACTGGCCCATCATTTTTCCGAAACTCCTGCCATCGCCGACGTCCTGACCAGGGCCCTGGATTGCGGAATGGGCGGCCTGTTGCTCGACATGGAAATGAGGCGTCTCCCCAGGGGCGCTTCCTATCTCGCCCCCTTGTTGGCGAACGAACCGGGCAAGGGCCCCATTCGCGTCGGGCCGATTTTGGCCGGATTGTCTCGCTTGGAGGCTGAGAGAGTCTCATCTACAATGCTTGGCTGCCTTTCCGCCTTCCCAGAACTGGAATGGTGGGACACACCATCGTGGTCATCAACTCCCTCTACCTCCCTTGGCAGAAGACCGGCCCCTGATTCTCCAGGGTGACCTGACCCTCATCCTCGAAACGGCTCACCCCCGTTTCGTGGAAATGCGCGACCGCCTGCTCCCCTTCGCGGAGCTGGTGAAATCTCCCGAGCACCTTCACACCTATCGGGTGACCCCGATATCCATCTGGAACGCCGCCGCGGCGGGGCTTGATTCCAAGGAGGTTCTCGCCTTCCTCGAGAGCGAGAGTCGGTATCCCGTCCCCGACAATTTCAAAGCCGAAATCCTCACCTGGTTTCAAAGGTGCGGCCTTTTTCGCCTTGAAAAGGGAACGGAAGGAAGACTTTACCTTGGTTGTCGGGAGCCGAAGGTGCTGCGGGAACTTCTCCACGACGAGGGGATGGCTGAACTCGCCGAACCCGATGGTGCGGGCGGAGCCTGGGTGGACCCCTCCCACAGAGGTCTTCTCAAGGAGCGCCTCATCGCTTTCGGCTTTCCCCTGGAGGACCACGCGGGATATCGCAAAGGAACCCCCTTGGAGGTGAAGCTTCGCGAGACCACCCTCTCCGGCGACCCCTTCCAGTTGCGGCCCTACCAGCAGGAAGCGGTGGGTAATTTCCATATGGAAGGCCGGGTGGAAGGCGGCAGCGGGGTCGTCGTCCTTCCCTGCGGAGCCGGGAAGACCGTGGTGGGAATGGCGGCCATGGCGGCGGTCGGAACCCAGACGCTCATCTTGACCCCCAACACGGTCGCCCTTCGCCAGTGGAGGCAGGAACTCCTGGAGCGGACCTGGCTGGAGGATTCCCAAATCGGGGAATATTCTGGACACAGCAAGGAAATTCGGCCGGTCACGCTGACCACGTACCAGATCCTGACCTACCGTCGCTCCACGAGCGAAGATTTCCTCCACTTCGGTCTCTTCGACCAGGGTGACTGGGGCCTCATCATCTACGACGAAGTTCACCTTCTCCCGGCACCGGTTTTCCGGGCCACCGCAGGTATTCAAGCGAGGCGACGATTGGGATTGACCGCCACCCTGGTCCGCGAAGATGGAAAGGAGGAGGATGTCTTCTGCCTAATCGGACCCAAGCGTTACGACGCCCCGTGGAAGGACCTGGAAAGAAGGGGATACATCGCTGCGGTGGATTGCGCCGAAGTCCGGGTCCCGATGGATGAAGAGCTGAGGCTGGAATACCTGGGGGCCAAGGCCCGGAGGAAATTCCGCCTTGCCTCCGAGAATCCGGCAAAGGTGGCTTGTCTTCTCGCCCTTCTCGAAAAGCATGCCGATGAACGCATCCTCATCATCGGGCAATACCTCGACCAGTTGAAAATCCTCCAGGAGGCGGTGGGTTGTCCGGTCATCACCGGCCGGACGCCGACCTCCGAAAGAGAGGAGCTCTACCAAGCCTTCCGTGAAGGGCGGGAAAAAATTCTTCTGGTGAGCAAGGTGGGAAATTTCGCCATCGACCTGCCCGACGCGAACGTGGCCATCCAGGTCAGCGGAACCTTCGGCTCCCGCCAGGAGGAAGCCCAGAGGTTGGGGAGGGTTTTGCGGCCCAAATCGGACGGTTCGAGGGCCGCCTTTTATTCCCTGGTCACCGAGGCCACTTCGGACCAGGACTATGCCGAAAAGAGGCAGCGCTTTCTGACCGAACAGGGCTACGCCTACCAGATCATGACCTCCGGATCGCTGGTCGGAGAGGGGGTGGGGGCGGAATGAAACGGCTCAGCCTTTCACGAAGCCTGGCCCGGCGTTCCTCGGGAGAATTGACGGGTCTCCACGATTTTTGGGTGGGGGGGGAACCCCCTGTCGCCCGTAGAGATTTGGTGGAT
>DCAK01000019.1:15196-20387 GCA_002311925.1 Planctomycetes bacterium UBA1135 | reverse complement strand
TGGAAGGCGCCGCCGAGCGGGTCTTCCGGGCCTTGATGTCCTCCCCCGGCAGGGCCCTGTCCATAGAGGAGGTCCGTAAGGAAGCCGGGAAGGAGGGGGTCCAAGGCCGCGCGGTTCGTGGGGCGTTGGCCGACCTCGTGGGCCTCGGTCTCGTAGGATGCATTCGCCCGGATGAAAATGGCAGGACTCTCGACCACTGGGGCGTTCCCAAGGAGATTTCCCTGGCCCTGGGAGGCTCGGCCAAGAAGGGAGTGAACCTCGCTGAAATTCTCAGCTTGAGGGGTTGGCTGGAGCATCATTTTTCGGGCGAAGGCGATGCGGAAAAAGCTCGCCAGATGTACAGATTCCTGGCCGATGAAAATGCGATTTGCGCCCGGGTGGACGCCTTGGAAGAACCGCTTCGGAAATTCTTCCTGGAGGTCGCCAAGCGCCATGGTGGCATTCTCCCGCTCGGCGAACTTCGTGAAATCAATCCCGACCTGGATGCGGTTTCCCTGCGCAATGGGCTGGAGGAGGCATCACTGGGAACCCTGGGCGACCTGGACCTGGAATCCTTCGGCATCCGTCAACGCGGCCCGGTGGCCATTCTCTTCAACGAAGCCGTGCTCGCCATCCTTCAGCGCTCCGCCCGCCAAGGCGAAGTGGTGCCCAAGGCCGACGCAGGAATGGGGGTGGGTTTCGTGTCCAATTTTTCGAGGTTTGCCAGTTTCGTGGAAGGAGAAACCGTTCGCTTCACCGTGCGCGGGACTCTCTTCAAGAGCACCGGCAAGAGAATCTCCCAGGGGCTCATTCCCAATCCGGGGCGGGAGTTCAGGAAATTGGAGGTCCTGGAATTGGAATACCGGTTTGCCCTTGCCTATCGCTACATCGACCGCACGGGGAAAAGGTCCTTCCGCCTTACCGAAGACGGAAAGGAATTCCTCGCCCTTCCCCTCCTCGACAAGCAACGCATCATGCTGGATTGGTTGCTGGAGGACCGCGACCTTCCGGGTGACCTGTCTCACCAGCTCCTTCTTCGCAGGACCGCCCTTCGCTACTTGAAGCGGTTGGATCCGGAAATCTGGTACGACGCGATGGCCCTGCCTTTCGTCGCCCGCAATCACTACCTGTCCTCCCTTGGGGCTGACGCGACGGAAGCTACCGAGAAACCGTCCTTTCCGGTTCGGAGCTCGGCCGACCTGAGGTCCTTGTCCTGGAACCTCTTCACCTGGATTCGCAAATACCTCTATCTCCTGGGAATCGTGGATGTGGGGTACGACGCCAATGGCCGAGCCTGCGGAATCAAGTTGACCTCCAACGGGGCCGAGCTTCTCGGCATTCTCTCGGGCAGGGAACTCGAGGGTTCGGGGCACCTGGTGGTCAATCCCGACTTCGAGGTCGTCCTCTTCCCGGACAAGAATTCATACCACTTGGTCTACATGATGGACCGATTCGCCGACCGGGAATTGACGGACAATCTCTTTCATTACCGCATCACCCCTGGAAGCCTCCATCGTGGTCTCGCCGAAGGGCTGGGCCTGGACGAGATTCTGGAATGCCTTGCGACCAACAGCCGCACCCCTGTTCCTCAGAACGTGGCTTATTCCCTCGAATCCTGGGGGCGGAAAAATGGAAGCGTGACCTGGGACGGCAAGGAAACCCTTTCCTGCGACGCCCCAGAAATCCTCGACAGGCTCACCCTTCATCCCGAACTCCGCAAGGTGGGATTCGAGAGGGTGGACCCCGAAACCCTGCACATCCATGCCGAGGTCCGGACTTCGGAATTGTCCTCCTGGGTGCATGATTTCGGCGTTCTCTTTCGGGAAGTCTCCGAGGGGTGATTTCGGTCCCCTCCGGGGTCTGGGCAATCGCCTCGTCGCTTGGAGGAGTTCCCGCCGCGAAGGCCTGGGCCGGTCGGGCCCGTTCAGCCGACGCCTGGACCTTCAGGAATCCCGCTTGCGGCGATGGGGAAGCTTTGGCCTGCCTTCGAGCTCTTTCCGCCGAGGCAACTTTCCTTGCCGTGCACGGCCGGTCGGATTGGGCCAGGGTCGGCGGGGCCGACGCTCTCATCGGGGGTTGGAAATCCCTCCCCTGGGAACAACTCCGGGAGCAGGCGCCCGAGGGATGTCTTGGCTTGTCGGTTCATGAGCCCGAGGAAATGGAACAGGCGGTGGACTTGGGCGCCAGTTTCGTCTTCTTTGGACCGGTATGGCCGACCCCCGAGAAGGCTGGGGTTCTCAATCCGAAAGGGCTGGATGGCCTGCGGAGGGTTTGCTCCTTTGGAGTTCCGGTCCTTGCCCTTGGCGGGATTCTGGAGGCCGGGCAGGCCCAAGAGTGCCGGGAGGCCGGGGCGCACGGGGTTGCGGTGTTGCGCGGTGCGGGAGACCCGGACCAGCTGGCTTCGATTCTCAGGGGTTGGTGGGGTGAGGAGGGTCGACCCCCACGGGGCCCAGGATTTCCCTGACCCACGGCAGGCCGTGACGAGGATTCCGGGGGAGGATTCCCTCGGGGCCCGTGGAAAAGAGAAAGATTCCGATGCGGCCTTGAAGTTCCCGGGCTTCCAGGATGAAGGCTCGGCCCCAGGGATCGGGCTCCAGGGGAAAGCTGTCGGGGAGGAAATCGGCCAATGCATGGGTGTCCCCCTCGAACCGAGGGGGAAGGGAGCCGGGCCCCACGGCGGGAAGGTCCTCTTCCCACCAATTGGGGCGCCCGCCGCGATCTTCGAGGGCGATGTGCACATGAGCGGCGAGGACTTCCACCATGTCCTGGGCTTCGCGCGAAGATGCCGCTTCCAGTTCACGGTTCAGGGTTCCTAGAATGACCCAAGCCATGATGGCCAGGCCAAGAAGAGCCCACACTGCCTCTCCGCGGGCCAGGCCGCGGGTTGAGTGGGTGGGAAGGGAAACCATGAGGGCGTGAAGGTGCTCGGCGAGAACTCCCTGCTCCCCATCTTCCAATCCTCCTTCAAGGGAAGGAAGGGTTTGTCCGCGCCGGGGGACGATTGCGCCATCCTGACGCCTCCGCCGGGCCGCAAGCTTGTCCAAACATGCGACCAAGTGGTGGAAGGCATGCATGTCCCCGAAGGGTGCCCACCCGAGGTCATGGCGGTCAAGCTGGTTCGGCGAAGCTTGAGTGATTTGGCGGCGGCCGGGGCCGAACCGTGGGCCGCATCCTGGACCATCGTGGCTCCCCGCGACAAGGGGGGCGGATGGATGACATCCTTGGTCGGGGCTTTCCTGGAGGAAGCCGCGGCCTTCAACATGGGGGTGGTGGGGGGCGACGTCTCCAATGGGCGTGAGACCGTCTTGACCTGCACCCTGCTCGGGCTGGAAGGCCGGCGTCCGGCTCCTGGAAGAGGCGGGGCTCGGCCGGGAGATGAAGTCTGGGCCACGGGGACCCTCGGGGGGGCGGTCGAGAGTGGTCGGCACCTGAAGCCCGAACCCAGGCTCAGGGAAGGGCGCCGGCTGAACGAGGTCCACCACGCGCGCGCCATGATGGACTTGAGCGACGGCTTGGCTGCCGACCTTCCCAGGCTTCTTCAGGCATCCAGCGTGGGGGCCGAAATCATTNNNNTCTCGAGGACCTTCCCTTGGACTCCTCCTTGAAATCGGACCTGCAGGGGTGGGAGAAAGCTGCGGGGGATGGCGAGGATTACGAACTTCTCGCCGTTCTAGGGCCACGGCGGGGTCTGGGTGCTGAAAAGGACCCGGTCCTTCAATCTTGTGGATTGACGAGGATTGGTCGCATCGTGGAGGGCCAGGGGGTGGACTGGATTGGCGAAGGAAAGGCGATCCACTTCAATCCGAGAGGGTGGGAGAGCTGCTGGGAATGACGCGGGCCTTGGCCTTTCATTCCCGGTCGGCGGAAGACACCCGGTGGATGGGCATCCTTCTCGGGATTGAGCTTCAGGAAGGAGATTTCCTCGCTCTTCAGGGTGAACTCGGGTCCGGCAAGACGACCCTCGCCGGAGGAATCGGGGTCGGCCTGGGTGTTGAAGGGAATCTGGCCTCTCCCACCTACCTCCTGTGCCGCGAGCACTCGGGGAGGCACCTTCTTTTTCACCTGGATGCCTATTTCGGAGAACGCATGGAATCGCTTCTGGCCGAGGGGTTGGCCGAGAGGTTGGCGGGCCCGGGGGTTGTCATCGCCGAATGGCCGGAGAGAATGGAGGCTTGGTTGCCCTCCGACCGCTTGGAAATCCAGTTGGACGGGGCTGGGGATGAGCGGGTACTGGCGTTCAAGGCCACAGGGCCCGGCGGGCACGCTCTTTTGGAGAGGGTGCAAGCAGCGATGAAAAAAATGGACGAAAGCGCATGAACCCGGGGTCCATGGTCCCCGTTTCCCTGGAGACCCTTCCATGAGTCAGGGTTCCTCCGATCTTCTTCAGAGATTCCGGGATGGGGAGGTGGAAGCCTTTTCCCGCTTGGTTGAAGACCTGGGGCCCCGGCTCAAGGGTTTCTTTCTGCGCCAGGGGGCCCAAGGCTCCACCGCGGAAGACCTTACCCAGCATGTTTTCCTTCGCGTTTTTCAGAGCATCGACCGCTACCAACCCTCGGGGCGGTTGGACGCCTATTTCCTCCGCATCGCCCGGAATTTGTGGATTGATTCCCGGCGGAAAAAGCGACCCTATTCGGCTGGGGAAAACCTTCCCCAGGAGGCCGACCCGGGACCTTCCCCATCCGACCTCGCGGATGTCGAGGGTCGCAAGGACGCCCTTCGAAACGCCATGGCTTCATTGGACGATTCCACGCGGGAGCTCCTCGACCTTGCCGTCCTCCAAGACCTTCCTTATCGAGAGGTGAGCGCCATTCTCGACATCCCCGTGGGAACCGTGAAATCAAGAGTGTTCTACTCCCTTCGCCGCTTGCGCGGTTTGCTCGGCGGCATCGACCCCGCCAAGGAGGGTGAATCATGAATCACGACCTTCCCCGCGAACTGCAGGAGGTCGCCGACCAGTTGAGAGCCGCCCATCCCGATCCTGAGCTTTCAGAGGGTTTCGGCCCCTCCCTCGAGGCCAGCTTGCAGGAGGAACCCTGGACCCTGAGGGGGGCTTTCGGCCGCAACCCCCTCCTGCGCGCCGCCGCCGCCCTTCTCCTGTTCCTTTCGGTTGCCGCTCCAGGGGCGGCCCTCCTGAAGTTGTGGACCGGGCCGGAATCCTCGCCGCCGCCCATCCGGATTCTTCTTCCCACGCCTCCCCCTTCCCTGGAAGATC
>DCAK01000019.1:7016-15130 GCA_002311925.1 Planctomycetes bacterium UBA1135 | reverse complement strand
GGTCGCGGTGGGGGGGGAAGACCTGGGCCCTGATTGGGCCAAAATGGTGGGTCGCAGCAATCGCCTTGCGCGCGCGGTCCTCCTCTGGCAGGAATGGGAGCGCGACGCCGAGACCCTTCGCCCATGGGGGACGGTTCCCCCCGAGACCGATGCGCGGGCTTTGTGGGGAATCTTGAACGAAGGTCTTGCTTCCGGGCATTCCCGCCTACCAGGCAATGGGATGGAGGCAAGGGTTCGGAAGGCCTGGGAAGGGAGAAGCGGCATGGACGGGACCTGGCTGGCTCCTTGGATGTGGATTCTCGACGGCGGGATTTCCCCGGATTCGACGGAGAACTGGGAGAAGCTCTTCCAGGCCGCGTTGGATGCCGGAAGTTGAGCGAGCTCCGGGTCCGTTATTCTCCCCTTCCGTGTTTCCCGCCCTCCTCCTCGCCCTTTTTCCGTACGCCCAACAGGAGCCCACGCCCCTCACCGTCGAGGAGGCCGCTCGCCTTGCGGCCGTCCATTCTCCGGCGACGCGCCAGGCTGGGTTCGCGGCCTTGGCGGCCCGCTATGGAATCCGTGAAGCTGCGGGAGCCTTCGACCCCGTCTTCTTCGCCGACAGCACCTGGGCCTACGCCGACCGCCCGGCGAGCGGTTTCGCCAGCACCTTCTTTGGCTCTTCGGAAACCACGGCCTTGAGGGGAGAACAGGGGATTCGCGCAGCCCTGATGACGGGTGGCTCTCTTTCCTTGAGCGTGCAGGAGGACTACACCAACTATGCATACACCCCCGCCTTCTCGCCGGAACAGTCGGAATCGAATTTCTCCCTGAACTTTTCCCTGAATCAACCGCTTCTTCGGGGAGCTTGGGCGCTCACCGCCACCCAGGGATTGAGAACGGCTGAACTCGGGTTCCGTCAAAGCCTGGCCAGCTTGAACCAGACCGCCCTGGACGGAATCCAGCAGGCGGTGGACGCTTATTGGGATCTTGCCTTCGCTTTGGAAGACAGGGCGGTCAAGGAGTTCTCCCTGAACCTCGCCGAGGAGCTTCGGGATGTCACCCGGGCTCGTTTTGAAGTCGGCTCCGTGGCCGAAGTCGAGCTTGTCCAGACGGAGGCCGACATCGCTTCCAGGGAGGATGCGCTCCTGACCGCCCGCAACACCGTCCACCAGGCACAGGATGGATTGCGTCTCCTTCTTTACGGGCTTGAAGAGGATGAGGAATGGGGGGTGGTTTTCGAAACGGTGAGCGTCCCTCCAACCCCCGTCCGGGCAGAGGTTTCCTGGGAAGCTGCTTTGAAGGAATCCATCTCCAGTCGCCCCGACCTGAAAAGTTTGCGTTTTCAGGTCGCAGAAAAGGAATTGGCTTGGAAGGTCGCCAGGGAAGGGATTCAGCCGAAACTCGACATGGTTGCGGCCGGCAACTTCTACGGCCAGGACGACCAGGTGGGCGCCGCATTCTCCAGCATGGCGGATTGGGATTTTCCGGGGTTCAGCTTCGGGCTGAATTTGGAAATCCCTTTCGCAAACACTTCTCTGTCCGGAACAGAGCGCCGAGCCTGGAATGATTACCGCCTCGCTGTGCGCCAGCTCCGGGACCAGGAAAACGAAGTGGCCCGGGCCACCCGCGACGCCGTCCGAGGGGTGAATTACCTTGCTGAAAGAGTCGCGGCGACGCGCAAGGCCTCCCAGGTGGCGGAAAGACAACTTGAGGCAGAGCAGAGACGCCTTCGTGAAGGCGCGTCCACCAATTTCCAAGTTCTTCAGTTCCAGGAGGATCTCGTTTCCGCGAAGAGCGCTGAAGCTGGAGCTCGCATGGGCTATGCGAAGGCCGTGGCCCTGCTCAACACGGTTCGAGGCCGGAATTGGAACGGGGAAAAGTCGAGCCCAGCCCGGATTCCCGAGGAAAATTAAAGGCTGGAATCGGGACCGAAGGTCGCCGCCAATTCTTCCAGGTCGGCCCAGCTCTCGAGGGAATTGCAGCGGCCCCGGAGAAGGGGGGCTCCCTCGACCCCCTTGAAGAAGTCCGGGGCCAGGCGACGCATGATCTTCATTCCGCGGTCCTCACCGTACAGTTGGGTGATGCCCCGGCCGAGTTCGAGGAGAAGCTCCGCCCTTTCCCTGAGGTCGGGTTCTGGCGGGGGTGTTTCGCCGGAAAGCCAGGCGGCGATGTCGCGGAAGATCCACGGCCTGCCCAGTGCTCCCCGACCGATGGCGAGGCCGGCGCATCCGGTGGTTTCGAACATGCGCTTGGCGCTGTCCAAATCGAGGATGTCCCCGTTGCCCAGCACCGGGATGCTTACCGACTCCACCACCCGGCGAATCAGGTCGAGGTCGGCGGTTCCCTTGTACTTTTGTTCGCGGGTCCTTCCGTGCACCGTAATCGCGGAGACCCCCGCTTCCTGCATCTCTTCCGCGAAGGAGGGGGCATTCTTGTTGTCGTCGTCCCAACCCGCTCGGATCTTGACCGTAACGGGAAGGGATGTTGATTCCTTCATTGCGCGCACGCAATCCGCGGCGAGTTCCGGGTCCTTGAGAAGGGCGCTTCCTCCTCCGCAGCCGGTGATTTTCGGGACCGGGCAGCCGATGTTGAGGTCGAGGATGTGAAAGCCCTTGGCCTCTACCTGGGGCGCCGCGCCGGCCAGAATTTCAGGTTCCATTCCGAACACCTGGGCCGCGACCGGGTTTTCTTCTTCACCTTTTTCGAGGTATTGAAGACTCTTCCCGTCGCCGTGAACGAGGGCCTTGGACGAAACCATCTCGGTCGTGGTCAATTCGGCCCCGAAACGCCGACAGAGGCGGCGATAGGCTAGGTTCGTGTTGCCTGCCATGGGGGCCAGGGAGAGGCCGTGCCGGAATTCGTGGAGCCCGATTCGGAATCCGGATTGGGCGGTGGGGCTTTCTTGGCGCATTCGCCTCCCATTCTACTCCCTGTCGGTCGGCTTCTTTCTGCTGTTGCCCGCATGCGGGAACAATTCCCCTCCGATCCCATCGGGGGATGTGGTATTCCCCATGGAAGGTTGGTCCTCCTCCTACGATCCTCCCGGCTCGGAAGCTGAATTATTGGAAGTTTGGGCGTCACGGCTTCTGCGTGGGTCAAGAGAAAGCCTGCGCTTCGCTCAAGCTAGGCTTGCCGAAGAAGGCAAGGATGCGGCCCCCCCCATTGCTCGCGCGCTGAAATCCATCGTCGGGGAAGGGGCCCTCTTCGGGGCGCAGGTGAATTGCTGCGCAGCCCTGGGCGCGACGGGCGACAGGAGCCAGGGGGACCTTCTTCTCAAGGTCCTGATGAATGCTTCCGTCCCCGTGGTGCGAAGCTCCGCCGCGGAAGCCCTCGGGGCCCTGGGCGACCCGGCTTCGGCCCTGATCCTGGTTTCTCATGCTCGCCGGGAAGGCGAAGAGGGACCAAGGCGGGCGGTTTTTCGCGCGCTCGGCCAATTGCATGGTTCCGCATCCGGAGATTTCCTGGAGGAGAGAATTCTGGCTTGGCTGAAGCGGCCATTGGCCGTTCCGGAAGGGGAGACGGCTCTGAACGCGATACTTCTTCTTGAAGACGAGGGCGCGGTGGAAAGGTTGCGCCGATTGGAGGAACACTTGCCCGGCCCGCTGAAGGTCAAAGCCTTGGCCAGGAGGGCGTCCTTGGGGGACGGGTCTGCCGTGGCTGGCCTGGTCCCTTTTCTCGAAGCTGAGGCATGGCCGTCCGCAGCCGTGCGCTCCCAAGCCGTTGCCGGCCTGGCCCTGGCCGGCGCATGGGATGTGGTTCTCGCGGCCGCCTCGGATCCCGACATCAAGGTCAGGGAAGCCGTTGCCAGTGGTTTGGGGAATCCCGGTGCCGGGAATCTGGGGGCCGAACAATTGGCAGCCTGGGCTGCGGAGGGGGAGCTCGGCCTGCGCAACCGGGCCGTTGCATCCTTGCTGCTCAGGGGGGATTCCCAGTGCTTGGAGCCCTATCTTTCCCGGCTGCGGTCCTTCCCCACGGGGCCGGGTTCCCTGGATGCTCTTCACGTTCTGCGCTTGAACGGGCAGACCGACCCCAGGGTGGTGCCCATTCTCCTCGCTCGATTCCCCGTTTGCCCCGAGGGCTATCAGCTTGACATCGTCCGGGTGCTAGGGACGACGGCCTCCCCTGCCGCGGTGAAACCCCTGGAAGCTGTCGCTCGAGACTCGGATTCTCGGGAAGAACTCAGGATCGCCGCCCTTTCGGGGCTGGGCAATCTGGGTCGGCCTTCCGCGGTCTCCGCAATTCTGGAATTGGAAGGGGCGTACAGTGGCTTTTCCTGGGAGGAAGCCTGGGTTTCGGCCCTCGGAAGAAATGCAGGGATACCCGTGGCCAAGGAACGCCTCGTGTCCCTCTTGGCCGATGCCTCGGCGCCTGACGCGCGGCGCCGCGGGGTCATGGAAACCCTTCCCCTGGTCCTGGGTCGAGATGCTTGGGCGCCTCTCTTGGAGGCAAGGAATCTCGAAAAGAGGCCCGAGGTTCAGGCCTTCCTGAACAGCATCCTCAAGAAATACTTTTGATCATTCAGGAGGGAAGATCCTCGCGAGCCCGTGAACGGAGAGGACGACCACTCCGAGCCCAACGGCCACCCAGGCCGGAAGGGCTCCGGCTGATAGAAGCAAGGCGCCAGGAATCAGTGGCGAACAAACCAGTGCCCGTCTGACGGCCGCTTGGACCGCTGCAGGGTCCTGCCCACGGTGACGGTCCCTCCAAGCCGGGATGAGCAACCACATGCCCAACCCGGCCCAGAGGCCGTAGAACAAGGGGTTCCCTCCCGCTTGCTTGCTCGCCATGAGAGGGACCAGGGAAAGGACTGCAGGGAAGGCCAGGATGTGCATTCGGGGAGCCCCGGTTTCTTCGTAACTGGCGAGCCTGCTCAGGAACAGCCACCAGAATGCAAGGGCGGCCCCGGGGACCAAGCCCACATGGGAAAGAACGGTTCCCCATTCCGCTTCACCCAGGGCCGCCATGTGAAAGGCAAGAACGCGCGCCGTGGCAAGGAGGATGGGCCCCAGAAAAATCCGGATGGGGGAGCCTCCGAAATCGTAAGCGAGCACCACACCGACCAGGATGCACGCGGGAGCCAGTGCGTGGGGGAGGACCCAGGTGGCGAGGAGGGCGGACCCCACGACCATCGACAGCCCGGCGGCCAACACTGCGGAAGGATTCAGATTCCCGAGGACCAGGGGCCTTCTGCGGCCGGCATCGGAATCAATCCGTCGGTCGGCCCAATCGTTGAGAGCCATCCCTCCGTGGTAAGCAAGGAGGACCACGCCCAAGGCGCCAGGAAGGCTTCCCATGCCCTGCCCCTGGCCTGCCATGCGCCACAGCCCCCACCCCACGAGGACATCCCATGCGATGGATGGACCGAGGGCGATTCGGAAAAGTTGGAGCCAGGCCCGCGGCATCAGGAGGTTGCCAGGCGAACGATGTCGTTGTAGGTGACGAAGACCAGGAGGCCAAGCAGGAACAGGGCCCCCACCATTTGCAGCGCGCCTTGGATGCGCAGTGGCACAGGCTTCCCGCGGAGCATCTCAAGAATCACGAGAAGGATGTGCCCACCATCCAAAACCGGGATGGGGAGAAGGTTCAGGAAGGCAAGGTTCACGGAAATCAAACCAAGGAAGAAAATGAAATCAATGAACCCCCTTTCAGCGAACCCATGGGTGAGAACCCCGATGGTGATGATGCCGCCGAGTTGATTGGGGGACACCGAACCGGCAAACAGGCTGGACAAGGTGCCGGCCACCTGGGCGGTCATTTCCCAAGCTTCCCCGAGACCCAGCCGACAGCTTTGCAGGAAATTGCTTCCTTGGACCCTCTCTTGGAGGGATTGGAAGCTGAGGCCGTGGTCCCAAAGCGGATGCGCGGCGGGGGCCACCTCGACGATGAGATCCGTGGGGACACCGGGCCGGTCAACGATGAGTGTTACGGATTCAGGGGCCGAGGTGGAAATGGCCTTGGCGAGATCCAGGAAAGAGCCCAGGGGGACGCCATCCGCCCCAAGGGGCTGGTCACCTGACCGCAACCCCGCCTCCCAAGCCGGGCCACCTTCCCGGACGAGCAAGGCGAACGGCTCGCGCGCCTGTAGGTGGATGTTGGCTGCGATGGCCTCGGGGGAGGCGCCCAGGGGGGGCAGGACGATGCGCTTCCCGGCCCGCTCAACTGCCAGGGCCGGCAACCCTCCCTTTTGAAGGGCAAGGAGAAGGAGGTCGTTCATTCCGCGTAGAGTTGGAGTCCTCTCCGCTTCGCCCAGATCGGGACCGAGAATGCGGTCGCCCACTTGGAATGTGCCCAAGGCATTCCCTCGGAAAGCGGCGATTTCATCCACCACCTCCCAGACTCCAATCCGGGAGGGCGGTTCGGGAAAAGGTTCCGGATTCAGGAGGAAATCCATTTCCACATCGCCTCTTCGAACTCGTGCCGGGACTGGCTGTGAGTTTTCGGGCAGGGACTCGAGGAGAATCCTTCGTGCAATGGGGGTGTCGAGAAAAATTCCCCCGAGGCTCAGGAGGACATCGTCCTTTTTCAACCCCGCTTGGGTGGCCGGCGATTCATCTCGAATTGCAGGAAGGAGGGCGGTCCCGACCCCTGCCCGAGGCATTCCCGCGACCTCGCTGAAGCTTGGGGTGAGGTTGATGTGGATGGTGGAAGAAAGCCCGCGCGCAATTTCGACATCCAAACTTTCTCCCGGCTTGCTGAGGCCCACGGCCGCGGAAAAGTGACGGAAACCCAGGGTCTCTTCGCCGTTCACCCGGAGGATGCGGTCCCCTTCCCGGAGTCCCGCAGCCCAGGCAGGGCCGCCGGAATCCACCCTTCCCAAGACCGGGGCTTCGAAGGACACCCCCGCGTGGAAGAGGAGGGGGAAGCTGACGAGGGCGAAAAGGAAATTGGCAAGGATTCCGCCCGAGAAGATGAACAGGCGCGCCGCAGGGGGTTGGGCGTTGAGATGCCCAGGAAGAGGGGGTTTGCCGGGGTCTTCACCCGCCATCCGCACGTATCCGCCAATGGGAAGGAGGGAAAGGCGGTAGTCGGTGCCTCCCCGCTTGAATCCACCGATGCGGGGACCGATTCCCAGGGAGAAAACCTCCACCGTGACTCCACACCAACGCGCGACCAGGAAATGCCCCGCTTCATGGATGAAGAGAAGAAAGCCGATTCCGAGGATGGCGAGGAGGATGCTCATGATTGGGCAGGAAGGGAAATCATTTCACGGGCGCGGTTTCGGGCCCAGGTGTCGGCATCCAGGGCGTCCTGAATGGATTCGAGCGGGAGTTGAGGCATGGCTTCCAGGGTTTCCCTGCACAGACTCACGATTCCAGGGAAGGGGAGGTCCCCCTCGAGAAAAGCGGCCACCGCGACTTCATCCGCGGCGTTGATGACGGCCCCGGATGCTCCACCCTGCCGAGCGGCTTCCCATCCAAGCTCGAGGGCGGGCCACCTGTTGCTGGCTGGAATTTCGAAGTCCATTCTGGAGAAAGTGGTCGGGTCGAAACCCTTCCTGGGGAAGGGGGCACGGTCGGGCCAGTGAAGAGCGTAGTGAATGGGAAAAGCCATGTCGGGAGGCCCCATCTGCGCCATCACCGAACCGTCTTCGAATTCGACCATCGAGTGGGTGACGGACTGGCGGTGAAGGACCACGTGAACCTTGTCCGGCGGAAGGTCGAACAGGTGGCAAGCCTCGACGATTTCCAGGGCCTTGTTCATCATGGTGGCCGAATCGACGGTGATGCGGGGCCCCATCGCCCAGTTGGGATGTTCCAAAGCCTGCTCTGGGGTTACGGAATCCAAGGATTCAAGGGGCAGGTCGCGCAAGGCCCCTCCGGATGCAGTCAGAAAAATCCCCCGAACCGTGGACCCTTTTTCCCCGCGAAGACATTGGTGGATGGCGGAATGTTCGCTGTCAACCGGGACGATGACTGCGCCGGTTTCATCTGCGATGCGGGCGAGGGGATTGCCGGCCATCACGAGCGACTCCTTGTTCGCCAACCCAAGAATCTTGCCCCCCTGCAGGACGGCGGCGCTGAAGGGCAACCCAGCGGCGCCCACCACCGCATTGAGGCAGATGTCGTATTCCCCTTCCTTCAGGAAGCCCAGGAGGTCCGCGCATTGGTGTTCGTTCGAGGTCAGGAAGGACCGCC
>DCAK01000019.1:0-6933 GCA_002311925.1 Planctomycetes bacterium UBA1135 | reverse complement strand
GAGGGATCTCAAGTCCTCCATTCGGGTATGGGCGGAAGCGGCCACGACTTCAATGTCGAGGTTGGCTTCCTCGAGGATGGAGAGAGCCTTGGCTCCGACGGTTCCGGTCGCCCCGAGGATGACGAGCTTGCGCTTCTTCTGCATGGCGGAAAGAAAGCATAGGGGAGCGTAGAATCCCTCCCAAGATGGCCGATGAAACATCCTCCTTGAGTTACCGGGACGCCGGGGTGGATATTGATGCAGCGGAAGAGGCCATTGAAAGGGCCAAGGGGGCCATCCGGTCCACTTTCGGGCCTCGGGTTCTGGCCGACGTGGGCGCCTTCGGTGGCCTATTCGACGCCTCCAATCTTGGCGAGGAGCCGGTTCTCGTCGCGACCGCGGACGGGGTGGGGACCAAGGTGCGCATCGCCGCCGAAACAGGGCGCTTCTCCACCGTCGGCGCCTGCCTTGTGAATCACTGCATCTACGACGCGCTGGTCCAGGGCGCCCGCCCCCTCTTCTTTCTGGATTACATTGGAACCGGGAAGCTGGACCCCGAAGCGGTGTCCCAGGCCATCGAAGGGGTGGCGGTCGCCTGCAAGAAGGAGGGTGTCGCCCTGCTGGGAGGGGAGACCGCGGAAATGCCCGGCGTCTACCCGCCCGGGGAATTCGACCTGGTTGGAACCTTGGTGGGAGTGGTCGAAAAGAAGCACATTCTTGACGGAAGCCGGGTGAAGGCGGGGGACCGCCTGATTGGGCTCCCTTCGGAGGGCCTGCACACCAACGGTTATTCCCTTGCCCGTCGTATCGTGACCGAAAGGATGGGAATCGGATGGAGCGACCCCTTCCCCGGGGCGGACCAAGATGCAGCCTCCGTTCTCCTCAAAAACCATCGCTGTTACCTGGGCGTTCTTCAGCCCATCCTTGAGGACCCCTCTCTCCACGCGATGGCCCACATCACCGGTGGTGGCGTCGCCGGGAACCTGCCCCGGAGCCTGGGCGGCAAAGGGGCGCGGGGGGGCCGCTCGGTGGTCCCCCCCCAGAATGTCTTCGAGCAACTTCGGGCAGCCGGAGGCGTTGAACTGAACGAAGCCTGGCGAGCCTTCAATATGGGAGTGGGTTTGATTTTGGCGGTCGAGGCCGAAGATGCCGAGCGCATCGCGGAGAGCCTGCAGGCTGCGGGTGAGCCGGTCTTCTTGATGGGCGAAGTGGTGGAATCCACCGGGGTCGAGTGGATTTCCTGATTATCCTGGCCCTCTCATTCGAACACGGGTTGCCCGTTCAGGAACCCGTTGCGTCCCAGGAGGAGGCCTTGACCGAGCTGCTCGAAAAGCCGGATCCTCTGCTTGCGGAGTGGCGGAAGAAGGTCTTCCTTCATCTCCTCGACTTGGAGTTCACCGCGCATCCCCGCCTTGAATCAGCTTGGGCGCTTCTCGCGAAGACTGGAGGGGATTCCGACCAGGCCAATCTCCTTCTTTTCCGGCGGCGGAATGGCTTGGAGCTGGGGAAGGTTTCTCCCCGTGAATCGGCCGAAAGCGCTTTGGAGAGGGGTCTCGCCCTTTGGGGCAATCAGGACAAGGAAACCTGCCGGGAGGTCTTTGAAGCTGCGGCGGAAAAATGGCCCCATGACCCACGCTTCATTCGGAATTTGCAGTGGTTGACGGAGGACCCACCCCCGGTGGTCGACCTTCGCGCGGAACCCCGAGAAGCTGCATGGGTGGTTCTCGCCGCTCGACATCCGCAGGATTAGGCTGGGACCCATGCTTCGCGCCGTCTGCCTCCCCATCGCGCTCCTGGTTCTCGCTCCTTGGACCCCCGGCCAGGACGACTTCCAAATGAAGGATGCCGACCGCAAGAAGCTGGGTCGAGCTCTGGGTGATTGGGTCGAGGCCAAGATGGAGGGAGATTTTTCCGGCGCCCTGGATGCGAACGAAGACCTCACCAAGGCCCTTGAAGGGATTCAAAAGAAGTTGAAAGGGGTGCCGGCTCTTTCCTGCATCCCGGATTGGGAAGACATTCTCGACAGCGGGAGAAAATTTTCATCTTCTGGGCTCCGGAAAGGGAAATCGGACAATCGGGAGACTTTCGATGGGAGCACTTTCCACATCTGGATTCCCAAGAAGTACAACCCCAAGAAGAACAATTGGCCGATTCTTCTGTATGCCACCGACAAGCCCGCATCCGCCGTGAAAGATCTTCCATCTTCAATCCTGGACGCTTTCGTGGTTATCGTCCCCGATTTTTCCTCGGTGCCTGTGGACCAGATGATGGAGTCCGCCGGTCGCCAGAAGATGCTCGTTCCGGTGGGCCAAGCCACCCAGGAATTGCGCCTGGACCGGGGCCGCCTTTTCCTTCTTGGGGAAGGGACGCTGGCAGGGCCCGCTGCGCGGTACGCTTCGGCGCTTCCCCATCTCTGGGCCGGCTGCGCCATCGTGGGCTCGGCCCCGGATGATGTCCCCGAGGGAAACCTTGCTCTTCTCCCCTTCGAATCCGCTTCCGACCTTGATGCTGCCGCAGCCTGGATTGCAGCGGGAAAAAGGAGGAATGCCTACCCCCTCGCGTTCGAATTTCAGCCAACCGAATCCTGGGCCGGACGAGCCTTCTGGATTCAGGCACAGGTGTTCGATCCGCCGGAAGCCTCCAGCGGAGAAGGGGATGCGAAGGATGCAGGGCCCGCGCGCATGAAAATCTCGGTCGACAAGGCGGCCAACACCATTCGAATCGATGCGAATAGGATTTATCAGGTTGACATTCTTTTGAACGATTCCATCGTGGACCTGGGAAAGCCCATTCACATCATTCGAAACGGGAAGGAATACGAATACCAGGCAACCAGGGGGATGGGGACCCTCCTTGAGCATTTCGCTTCCGGGATGGACGCCGCGGCGGTTTTCACCGCCCGGATTCGCCGCCTGGACATCCCTTCGGATGACTAGGGGAGTTCTCCCGGCGGCCGGGCTCGCCGGTTTCGCCGCATTGACCCTTGAGATCCTCGGGGTTCACATTCTCGCCCCGTGGTTCGGCGCTTCCTCGCTGGTCTGGACCAATCAAATCGGGGTCGTCCTCGCCGCCATGGCCTTGGGAGGTTGGTTGGGAGGTCGGGCGGCACGGGGAACCCCCCAGCCGGCCCGATTGGCGGGAAGAGTCCTTGTCGGCGCGGGCTTTCTTGGAGCCATCGGCGTTTTCCTCCTGCCAAGCTTCGCGAGTTGGATTCTTCCCGGCCCGGGGATGCTGGACCATGCGGACGCGGGGGGCGTCTTTCTGGGAGGGGCTCTGACCAGTTCTCTTCTTTTCTTCGCTCCGCCGGTCTTTCTCCTGGCCATGGTGACCCCCCTTTTGGTGGAGGAAAGGGCGCCCGGGCGCGGCCCTGGCAGGGCAGCAGGGGAATTGGCAGCCGTGGGAACCCTGGGTTCACTCCTTGGCGTGTTCGGGACCACTTTTCTGGGAATCCCGCTGCTCGGAGCTCGATTGACCCTGCTCCTGACCCTTGCCTGCCTGGTTTGCGCGGGGGCCATCCTCCTAGGGAGAAAGAGAATTGCCGGCCTTGGACTCTTGATTCTGCTCCCTTCCCTGGAGACCGACCCCGGGAGAACCGCCAATCTTCCCCATGCCGATGCTGAAGTCCTCGCCGCCGCGGAGACTCCCCACGGCCGTTTTCGGGTCTTGTCGTTGCCGAACGGAGAAAGGTGGCTTCAATCCCACGAGGGATTGGACTCCTATCAGTCCAGGTGGCGGGAGGGGGAAACCTGGCCCGGAGGTTATTACGACCTCTTCGCTCTCGCTCCCTTGGCGGCTATGGAAGGGGATGGGGGCAAGGGGCCCGTTCGTTTCTGGTCCCTGGGCCATGGTGCCGGGAGCGCCGTGGGGCCTGTTTCCGCCATCCTCCATGACCGCCCCTGGTCGGGAGTGGGGGTGGAGTTGGATGCGGCCGTGGTGGAGTTGGGCAACGAATTCCTTCCCCTTCCCGCCGTCAGCCAATCCAAGATGGAGGTCATAGCCGGAGGGGACGCCAGGGCCTTGCTCCGGACCTGTCCTGGAAACCTGGATTTCGTTCTTCTGGACGCCTATTCCCGTCAGTTTGAAATTCCTTTTCACCTTGCCACCCTGGAATTTTTTCGAGAAGTCCACGGCAAGCTTCGGGAGGGCGGAATCCTCGCCTTGAACCTGGGAACGCCCGAGGACGGAACTGAAAAGGATGGAGTTCTGGTCGCCTTGCGGGGGACCCTGGCCGAGGCCTTCGCGGGCCACACCCGGGCCCACAAGGTCCCCCTCAGTCGCAACTGGATGCTTCTCGCCCGCAAAGGGAAGGCTCTCCCGGCGCCGACCTGGATGGCTTCCCACCTTCCCCCAGGGGTCCCCGTCGGTGTGGGGACCTCTCTTCTTCCCAGCCAGACCCTGGGGGAACCTTCCTACCGACCGGAAGTCTGGCTGCGGGACGACGGGAATCCTCTTTCTCTCGCCCAAGCCCGGCTTTGGCTTTCTGGGAAATGATTGCGGCCCTTCTTCTCCTGGTTTGCCCGGTGTGGGACTCTCATCGGATCGACCCGGGTCCTGTGTCGGTTCAGGACCCCGCCCAGGACGCCGCCTCCTTTCTCGCATGGCACGCGGAACGCATCGCCCAGCCGCAGAACGATTGGGAGGCCCAGGCCCACAATGCATGGGTCTATTTGCAAGCGGGCGCTCTTGAGGAGGCCCGGAGGGCGGTGGATGAAATGGAATCCTTGCGGCCCGGCGACCCCGATGCAGCGAGATTTCGAATCCGCATCGACAGCTGGAATGCCAGCCTGCGCGGGCGGGCGGCTCTCTCGGCGCGGCATTGGCTCGCCTCTCATCCGGACCAACCCACTGAACTCCGGGAAGCGGTGAGGCGTGATTTGGCCTTTCTCGAGGATGAGAATGCCCGTACTGCAAGGGTGGCCGGCTCCAAAGGCCGAGCTCGATTCGCGCCCTGGATGGTTCTCCTCCTCCTGGGAGGAGGTCTCCGCTTCGGTTTCAGGAAGTTCCCCTAGAGGATGTCCATGATTCCCGAGCCCCCGGACTGGTCGACGAGGGTGTCCACCGCGGCTCGGTAGTTCAGGTCCTGGCCGATTTTCGAGTTCCAGGGCAAGCGTTCCTTGTCGGCGACCATGCCGAGGGCGACCGCGGCAAAGGCTCGTCCCAGGTCGGTGAGCTTGTTGTTCTGGAGGGTCTCGATGAGGGGATTGACGGAGCGGGTATCGCCGATGAAGCCGAGGGCTGTCGCGGTGGCGGAAAGAACCGCCAGGCGGGGCTTGCCTCCGTCAGGGGGCACCATGATTTCGAGCAAGGTGTTGACGACACTGCGGTCCTTCATCAAGCCGAGGGCGATGGACGCCTGGCGGAGAAGGTCGGGGCGGCGGGTGCTTTCCTTGACGATACGGGTGATGAAATCCTTGTGTTCGCGGGCGCCCATGAGCCCGAGGGCAACACAGGCATAGCCGCGGAACCCATCGTCACGAATCTTGTCGAGAGACATGCGGATGTCATCCTTGGCGGCCTCGTTCTTCATGAGACCGAGGGAGATGGCATAGCAAGCCTTGGGCGAGGGGGATTTTTCCTTGCGGAATCTATCCTCGACCACCCGGAAGACCACGCTGTTGACCTGGCCACCTCGTTCCTGGACCAGGAAGGACATGACGCCGAGGGCCAAGCCGCACCAGGGGCGGTAACCGGTCCCGGCCTTTTGGACATTGTCGACCAGGTAGCGGGTGACATCCTGCCGCATGGGGTCGGAATCGTCGACCGATGCGCCCAGGTAGGCCATCGAAATGGCGGTGAAGTTCTGTTCCTGCTTGTTGCGAGCCTTCTTGCCCAGCAGGGAAAGCTGGTCGAAGACCTTCTTCGCGGAGGGAGATTCAGATCCATGGGTGATGACCCCCAAGGCCTGGACGCAGGATTGGCGCACTTCGTTCTTGGTCTTCTTGGTGCCCAGTAGGGAAAGGAATTCGCCGATGACTTTCTCTCGCAGAGGCAGGGTGGGCTCGGTATTCCGCAGGAGCTTGGCGATGGCGGTGGGGCAGTGGGCCCGCACCAAGGGGTCGTTTTTCTTGTCCAGCAGGTAGCCGAGAAGGTCGTTGGCCAGGAGGGTCGGATCGGCCGGCTCGATGATGCCAAGCGAGATTGCGCATGCCACGCGGATGTCCTTCAAGGCCGAGGAGTCGGTGGAGAGGGTCTCCCAGAGACGGTCCCCGATCTTTTTCTTGACCGCGTCGTCGGCCGAGGCGTTGGCGACCATTCCCATGCCGAAGGCGGCGAATGCGCGGTTGCGGAGGGGGACACCTCCCGGCTTGTCGACCAGCTTGCGCCCGGCCGCGTCGTCGGCGAGAAGGCTCATGAGGTTGTTGAGGGCCTCGGTTTGCTGGAGAATGCCGAAGGAAACGGCGGCGGTTTCAGAAACCTCCTGGTCTCCAGTGGAGAGGCGTTCCTGCAGGGCGGTGGCAACCTTGCCAGGATCCATGCCGACCTTGGCCAGCGCGATCATGCACGCGGTCGCGATGTCACGCTGGTCCTCCTTCTCCAGGGCTTCCAACAGGGCGGGCAGGATGGAGCCGCGAATCTGGGAGGGGGTGGGGGCGAAGGTGTTGTTCTTGGGGGCGTTGGCGCCCAGGCCGAGAAGGATGTCGCCCTCACCGGTCGAGCTGTCGCCGCTGTGGACCTTGGCCTTCAGGTTGAGGTAGGGCTCCTTGTTGAACTCCCACCAGAATTCCCAAGTGGTGAGGTCGGGACCGACATTGCCACCCGATGTGGTGGGGGTGGCTTGGGTCTTGGGTTGAGCGCCCGGGGTGGGGGTGCTGGGGGTATTGGGAGTGGAGGGGGTGGCAGGAGTCGGAGTTCCCGGGGTGGAGGGAGTCGACGGGGTCGATGGGGTGCTCGGAGTCGCAGGGGGGGCCGCACCGCCGCCAGCGGGCGGACCGGGGTCGCCCGGTCCCCGGCAGG
>DCAK01000044.1 GCA_002311925.1 Planctomycetes bacterium UBA1135 | reverse complement strand
GGATTTGGCTTGGGTTTGGCTTGGCTGCTGGGGGGGGCGAATCCCTTCAGCAGGCTTTAGAGTCCTTGCACTCCCAGCGTCTACAATTTGAAAAGGATGGGCAGAAAAAAAACAGCTGGAGGAGCAGGATGCATCGCTGGGCTATTGCTCTTGGCATGGGCTTTCAACAACCTAAACACTCTCATCCCAATCATTGTGGGTGTCTCCATCCTCTGGATTGCATTTTCTATTTTTCGGTCTCAACGAGAAAAAAAGTGGCTCGGAGGTTTAAGGCTGGAAGATCTGGACAACTTGTCTGGAGCAGACTTCGAGAAGTGGATTTCTGCTCGGCTGGAGAGTGAGGGGATTAGTGCCGAAAATATTCAGCACAGCGGTGATTTCGGAGTCGACGTCATCGCCACGGTTGGAAATGTGCGCATTGGAATACAGGCGAAGCGCTACTCAAAAAACGTAGGCAATGATGCTGTCCAGCAAGCCGTCTCTGGATCCGACTACCACGACTGCCAAGCTGCTGCTGTCGTCACCCAGGCGGGGTTTACCAAGGCGGCTGCTGCACAGGCGAAAAAGGCACGGCTACCAATTACTCTTGTTGGGCGAAGGGATATCTCAAAACTAGTTGTTCACATACGGCGATTGGCACATTCCGTACAGAACCACCATTCCCCGGATCAAGATTCCGCGGGCTAGCCCTTCACGCGACGGACGCCGTCGAGGGTGGTGCCGTCCACCCATTGGATGGCGGCCACGAATTCGTCGCCGAGGTCCGGGGCCGCGGGGGGGCCTCCGCAGAGACGGTCCACCTGCTTCTTGAGGTCGCGGATTTCGAGGATGGGCACCGAGGTGGAGCGGGCGGCCTCGAGCAGGTCCTCGCGGGCTGGATTGATGCAAAGGCCGCGCTCGGTCGCGACCACGTCTATGAGTTCGCCGGGCCCGCACAGTGTGGTCACCCGGTCCACCACCACGGGGATGCGGTCGCGCAGCGACGGCAGCGCCAGCACCGTGCAGCGGGCCGAGAGGCAATTCTGCCAGCCGCCGATGCCATGCAGAAGTCGGCCGTCGGAGTGGGTCACGACATTGGCGTTGAAATCCACATCCACCTCGGTCGCACCCAGAACCACCACATCCACCATCGAGGCGAAATTGCCCTTGCCGTGATAGTTGTAGGAGGTGAAGGGTGAAGTGTTCAGGTGACCGGGATTTTCGCGCATGCTGCGCACCCCTTCCAGGTCGAAGGTCTGGCCGTCGAGGATGTAATCGGTCAGGCCGTCCTCCAGCATGCTCACGAGGTATTGGGTCGAGCCGCCACGGATGAATCGGGCCCTGACCCCGGCCTGCTCCATCATTCCCCGCAGGAACTGGGCGAAGGCCAAGGCGATGCCGCCGGCGCCGGCCTGGAAGGAGAAACCGTCGCGGAGGATGCCCGCGTCGCGAACGAAGCCGGCCACGTATTCGGCGATGAGCAGGCGGTCGGGCGAGCGGGTCATGCGGGTGGTGCCGGAAACGATGCGGGAGGGGTCGCCCACCCGGTCGACCACCACCACCTGGTCCACATCCTGGCCCTGAATCTGCCAGGGCACGCAGGGGAAGGGGACGACGTGGTCGGTCACCACGATGACGTGGTCGGCGTGCTTGGAGTCGGCGAGGGCGAAGCCGAGAAGCCCGCAGGCGCTGGGACCGCGGTCGCCGGTGGCGTTTCCGAAGGGGTCGGCCGCGGGGGCGGCGATGACGGCGATGTCGATGGCCACTTCGCCGTCCTGGACCGCCTGCCAACGGCCACCGTGGCTGCGCAGCACCCCCATCCCGCGCATCCTGCCCTGCGAGCAGAAATCACCGAGGGGACCGTTCATCGAGCCCTCGATGTGATGGATGGTGCCGTCTTCGAGATGGGGGATGAGGTGGGCGTGGCAGGGAAAGGACGCGCTCGGGAACCAGCGCAGGTCCTTGACGCCCAGTTCCTTGGCGGCGTCGAAGAGGGCGTTGGCCACCAGATCCCCGTCACGGAAATGATGATGGGTGCTGACGGTCATGCCGTCGCGCAGGCCGGCGCGGGAAAGGGCTTCCTTGAGTCCCGCCACCATGTCGCCATCGGCTTCGACCCTCTTGTCGCCGTCGGCGGGGAAATCTGCGCAGCTGCGCACCAGCGGAGAAGCTTTTCGGCCCTCGGGTCGGAACATCCCCACCCCCTGCCAGGGCAGGGTTTTTTTGCCGTTGATGGAGGCAGGGACCTCGCGGCCGGCCGCGTTCTTGACGCTTTCCTGGGTCAGGGGCATGGGTGGGGGTTCAGGTTTCGGGTTCCTCGGTAGCCTCGCGCCAGTCGGCGGCGAGGAGGCCGGCGGTTTCGGCTGCCCGGACCACGCCCAGGGCGCGGCGGACGACGGGCGGGTCGATCATCTTCGAACCCAGGCTGACCACGGACTCGCCGCGGGCTTCCGCTCCCTCGAAGGCGCGCGCGATTGCGCAGGCCTTTTCAATTGCGTCCGGGTCGGGGGCCAGTTCCTCATGGACCATTCGAATCTGCCGAGGATGGACGCAACCCTTGCCCTCGAAACCGAGGGCCTTGGCTTCACGAACGCTGGCCCGAAGGCCCTCCTCGTCCCCCACGTCTCCGTAGACCGAATCGATGGCTTGAAGTCCGCAAGCCTTCGCGGCATGCACCACGAAGGAGCGCGCGAACAACGTTTCGGCCCCTTCGGGGGTCTTCACGACCCCGAGGTCGGCAGTGAGGTCCTCCAGTCCCAGGGTGAGGGCCACGGTCCGGGGCGACGCCTCGGCAACATCCATGGCCTTGAGGATTCCGCGAGCCGTCTCGAGGATGGGCATGAACCAGAGGGTGGATGCGCCCGCGGCCTCGTCGAAGGCCAGGACCTCGTCGGCTTCCTCGATTTTCGGAAGAAGAGCGAGGTGGAAGGGAGCGTCCAGAAGAGCCGCCAAATCGGCCAGCCCAGCCGCGCCCTGGTTGACCCGCACCATGCGCTCGCAGTCGCCCCAGTCGATGGCGTGGAGGGCGTGGCGCACGAGGCAAAGGGCATCGGCCTTCGCCGCCGGTGCAACGGAATCCTCCAAATCGAGGATGACCGCATCCGGCCGGTGCAGGGCTGCGTTGAGCATGTACTTGGGTTCGTTTCCCGGCAGGTAGAGGCGGCTGCGGCGGAGACGGCCGCGGGCCGAATCGGGAAGAGGACCCGGGCCTTCCTCGGGGGGAATCCGGAGGCCGGGGTCGTCCAAGGCCTTCTGGGCAAGGGATTCCAGCCGGGCCTTCAGGACGAAGGGCAGGGCGCCGGCGTCCTCGACTTCGAGCCGGCCATCCTGCAGCCCGACGCCCGAGGCCAGCTTGGCGAGCATGTCCCGGGTGGCATCCCCGTAGAGGACTTCCACCTTGCTGACGAGCTCCAGCTCGAGCCCGCCCGCCTTGGAGGGGGTCCAACCCATCCAGCAATCCCCGCGAGCGGAGTCGCCCCGGCGGCCCGCCTCGAAAACAGGGTTGGAAGTTCGGGTTTGGGTCATCGAAGGGAATTCTATCCCCAGTCCTCGTTCAGCGACGGGCGGCGCTGATTTCCGGTGTAGGATGGAATGTTCATGCGCCGTCCCCTCGCAACCCTTCTCGCCCTGCTTCTGGCCGCCGGCCCCGCCCTGGCCACATGGAGCATCGTCGTCGTCAACCTGGAAACCGGCGAGGTCTGCGTGGCTTCCGCCACCTGCGTCGAGGGAATCAACCTGCGCGGGTGGACGCCGGTCCTGATTCCTGAGGTCGGCGCGGCCGCCGCCCAGGCAGCCGTCGACGGCATCGGCACCCGCATCCTCATGCACGACGATTTCCTCATGGGGGAAGGCCCCGAGGCCATCCTCGCCCACCTCCAGGCCTTCGACAGCCTCCACCAGCACCGCCAGTACGGGATGGTGGACACCCAGGGCCGAGCCCTGACCTTCACTGGTAGCCAGGCATTCGACTGGGCCGGCGGCGTGACCGGCCAAAGCGGACCCCTGGTCTACGCCATCCAGGGCAACATCCTCACCGGTGCCCCGGTGGTCCTCGAAGCCGAGCAGGCTCTTTTGAACACCCAGGGGGACCTTTCCCAGAAGGTGATGGCGGCCATGGAAGCCGCGGCCGCATTCGGCGGAGACGGCCGTTGTTCCTGCGACACCGGCTCCCCCACCGCCTGCGGCAGTCCCCCTCCGGGCAACTTCAAGTCCTCCCACGTCGCCTACTACCTCATCGCCCGCCCAGGCGACCAGGCAGGGGTCTGCAACATGAGCGGCTGCGCCAAGGGCAATTTCTGGCTCACCATCAACGAGCGCGACCTCAATTCATGGGACCCCGACCCCATCATCCTGATGCGCCAGGACTACGACGCTTGGCGGCTGGCCCTTTCAGGCCGGCCCGACGCGGTTTTGTCCATGGTCCACGCTCCCACCCATCATGTGGAGGCGGGAAGCCCCTCCACGGTCGCCTACCTGCTCGAACTGGCCGACATCGACGGAGTCCCTCTCACCACCGGGGGGGCGACCTTATCCATGGTCCACGACCCCCGGTCATCCGGCGGTTCGACCCTGGTCAACGTCATCGACAACCTGAACGGCACCTATGTGGCGGAGGTCGCCCCGGGCGTCGAAACCGGGCTCGACCACCTTCGATTCGTGGTGGACGACGGGGTCAAGCCCGTGACCCTCTGGCCCCCCGTTTCCCTTCTCCTTCATCCCGCGAACTTGGAGCCATGGAACGACCCCCAGCCCATTCCCGGCCTCAGCGGTTCGAACTCCTCCCACCCCTTCCTGATGCCGGATGGCTTGACCGCCTTCGTACTGTCCACCCAGCCAGGGGGCAGCGGCCTTTTTCGGTCCACGCGGCCTTCCTCCGCCTCCCCATTCGGCCCCGGAATTCCCGTCTCCTTCACCGCCTTCGACGCCGCAAGAATTCGCGATTTCTGGATTTCAGAGGATGAATTACGCATCACCTTTTCCTTCCAGGACCCAACGGTGGGGGTGGAACGATTGGCCTTTTCCTCGCGGGCATTCGTCGCGGATGACTTTTCCAGCCCGGAAATCCTCCACGAGCTGGATTCCGGAGCGGGCGACCAATCCCCCTGGTTGAGCCCCGACGAACTGGAGATGGTCTTCGCCTCATCCCGCTTCGCTTCGCCGTCCCTTTTCCTGACCCGCCGCCTCCATCCGGAAGCCCGCTGGTTTCCTCCCACCCGGCTCGACCTCCCCTCCTCCTCGGCCGGTGAACCCGTCTTCACCGACGGCGGAATCCACATCTTCCACGGCCGTCCCGGAAACGGCCCTCATTTCGCATTCCGAACCCCGGACGGACTCTTCCAACCCGCCGGCGCGGCCCCCGGGGGTCTTCACCCCTCGCAGGGAACCTTCCTTCCCGCCAGTCGGGAGGCTGACCAACAGGTTCTCTGGTTCACGGGATTCGCCGGTGGCTCCACCGAAGTCTTCCGGGCCAGCCGCCGACCCGACTCCCTGGTGGCCTCCATCGACATCCTGTCCGCGTCCGCCGGGGGGACCGTTTCCTTCCTCCTCGACGCCGGGCCCGATTGGGCCGGCCAGCCCTACATCCTGGTCGCGGGCGGTTCGGGAATTCAACCCGGCACCCAGCACCTCGACGCCGTTCTTCCCCTGGTCGCCGACTCCATCACGTTCATGTGCCTCAGCCTTGCCAACGGGCCGGTCCTTCCCGGAGCCTCGGGCCAATTGAACGGTTCCGGCCAAGCCTCGGCGGCTCTCGTTCTGCCTCCCGGGCTCGTGACCAACCCCGCGCTTCTCGACCGGGATTACCACTTCGCCTTCCTGGCTATGAACGGCCAAAACGGATTTGCCAGTCAACCCGTACTGGTCTACCTAGCCCCCTAGGGAAAGTCGCCCAATGGTAGGAGCCCGATACTTCTTGGAGGCTCGGATGAGGCCTCGGAGGGCTCGAGAAGCCCGAATTCCC
>DCAK01000099.1:20964-22127 GCA_002311925.1 Planctomycetes bacterium UBA1135 | reverse complement strand
CGGGGGGGGCTGTACCACTCCCAGTCGGGGGAGGCCTACTTCTCCCACACTCCCGGGCTCAAGGTGGTGATTCCCTCCACCCCCTACGATGCGAAGGGATTGCTCATCGCGTCCATCCAGGACCCTGATCCGGTCGTTTTTCTCGAACCCAAGGCCATCTACCGCACCGGACGGCAGGAAGTCCCCGAGGGAGTCTACTCGGTGGACCTGTCCTCCACTCGCACCGCCGTCGAAGGAGACGATTGCGTGGTCTTCTGTTACGGCGCCATGGTGCCGGTGTGCGAGGAAGCCGCGAAGAGAGTCGGGGAAAGCCACGGCGGCAGTGTGCGCGTGGTGGATTTGCGAACCCTCCTGCCCCTGGACGAGGAATCGGTTCTGGAGCACGCCCGGTCCTGCGGACGCATCGTGACAGTCCACGAGGCTCTCCGATTCTGCGGCTTCGGGGCGGAAATTTCCGCCCTGGTGGCGGAACATGCCATCGATTGCCTCGAAGCCCCCATCAAGAGAGTTGCCGGTTTCGATACCCCCTTTCCGAACACTTTGGAACACTATTACCTCCCGGATGCGCGGCGCGTGATGGATGCCGTCATCCAGGTCCTTGATTACTGAGAACCATTGGCATGAGCACACTCGAGTTCAAACTTCCCGACATCGGCGAGGGCGTCCAAGAAGGCGAGGTCACCCGCTGGCTGGTGAGCGAGGGGGCGACCGTGGCGGAGGACGACCCCGTGGTGGAGGTCATGACCGACAAGGCGACCGTCGAAATTCCCTCCCCCGCGGCCGGGACGATTGCCCGGCAGCTGGTCGGCGAAGGCGATGTCGCCCAGGTCGGGGATGTCCTCTTCGTCATCGAGATGGGGGATGAAACTGCGTCAGAAAGCGACACGGATGGGGAGGCGCCCCCAACTGAAGCCGCCCCCGCCGAGGCCTCCGCAACCGAAGCCGCCCCACCGGCCTCGGGACCCCCCCCTGCCCAGGCTGACCAAGCGCCTCCACCAGCCCAAGCTCCAGCGGAAGACTCCGGGGCCAAGGTGTTGGCGGCTCCCGCCACCCGCAGGCTTGCCCGGGAATTGGGAGTCGACCTCGCCTCGGTCGTGGGCACCGGGCCCAAGGGGAGGATTCAATCGGCGGATGTGCGGGCCGCCCTGACGCCCTCTCCGGCT
>DCAK01000099.1:0-20863 GCA_002311925.1 Planctomycetes bacterium UBA1135 | reverse complement strand
GAGGGGGTGGCTCCCGCCCCAATTCCAGCCCCCGCCCCCGTCCAAGCCGCTCCTGATTTCCCCAAGGTCGCCGGCGCGCGGGAAATCGAAGAAATCCCCTTCCGGGGAATCCGGAGAAAGACCGCCGAAGCGATGGTCCGGTCGAAATTCACCGCCCCGCACTTTTCTCTCATCGAGGAGGTGGATTGCACCGAGATGATCGCCGCCCGGGCCAAGGCCAAGGCCGCCGGGGAACGCTACGGCATCAAGGTCACCTTCATGCCCTACATCATGAAAGCGACCGCCGTCGCTCTGCAGACCTATCCCCAGCTGAATTCGGAATTGGACGAGGAAGCCGGGGTCATCCTGCGGAAGAAATTCGTCAACCTGGGAATCGCGGTGGACACCCTCAATGGGCTGATGGTTCCCGTGGTCCACGATGTCCACCTCAAGGGCATTCTGCAGCTTTCGGCCGAATTGGCGGATGTCGCCTCCCGGGCGCGAGAAGGCAAGCTGGCTCCCGATGATTTCAAGGATTCCACTTTCACCATCTCCAATGCCGGCGCTATTGGCGGAGTCCTGGCGACCCCCATTATCAATTTCCCCGAGGTCGCCATTCTCGGGGTGCACACCATGAGGAAATTGCCCCGTTGCGAGGGCGAGGAAATCGTCGCCCGGGATGTGATGAATCTTTCCGTGAGCATCGACCATCGCGTGGTGGATGGTTCGGATGGAGCGCGATTCCTGGTCCGCATGCGGGAGTTGCTTGAAGATCCCAGCCAGATGCTCCTCTAGGAACCATGAGCGGAATCCGGCTTGGCGACCCGGGCACCTTTCCCCTGAGAAAGGTTCTCAGCGAAGAGGGGACCGATTGCGTAGAGGGTTTCGACGAGGCGGGCCTGCCTCCACGGGACACCTTGCTCACGGTCTATCGGGCGATGCTGACCACCCGCCTTCTGGACGACCGGATGCTCAAGCTCCAGCGCCAGGGGAGGGTCGCCTTCGTGGGCACCGCCACCGGCCTCGAGGCAGCCATCCACGGCAGCGCCGCTGCGTTCCAGGCCCAAGATTGGGTCTTCAGCGCTCTGCGTGAGGGTGGGGTGGCCATTCAGAGGGGAATGACACTGGATGCCTACGTTGCCCACATGTTCGGGAACGAACAGGACAGCGCGAAGGGAAGGCAGATGCCCAATCACCCTCAATGCAAGGAGGTGAATTTCGTGTCCTGGTCCAGCGTCATCGGCACCCAGCTTCCCCACGCCGTCGGGGTGGCGTTGGCGATGAAGGCCCGGGGAGAAAGCGCGGTCGCCTGCGCCTACATCGGCGACGGGGGAACGTCATCCAGCGGCTTTCACAGCGCCTTGAATTTCGCCGGCGTGACCAAGGCCCCGGTCGTCTTCGTGGTCGTCGACAATGGTTGGGCCATTTCGGTGCCGAGCTCGGCTCAAACGGCTTCCCGCTCGTACGGGGCCAAGGCATCCGCCTACGGCATGCCGGGAGAGGATGTGGACGGGAATGATGTTCTCGCCTGCATGGTGGCAGTCGATGAAGCGGCCGAAAGGGCGAGGGCCGGCGACGGTCCTTCCCTGGTTTGCCTGCGCACCTACCGCATGGGGGGCCATTCCAGTTCCGACGACCCCTCCCGCTACCGAGATGAGGAGGAAGTCCGTCATTGGGCGGACCGCGACCCGATTCTTCGATTCGAGCGCTTCTTGACCCGTCGCGACATTCTCGATGAGAAGGACCGGGAGGAATGGGTCACGGAAATCACCGGGACCATCGCCTCCGCGGTGGACAAGGCTGAAGCGGTGGGTCCTCCCGCGCTGGAAACCCTGGTGGAGGATGTATGGGCCAATCCGCCGCGGCATTTGCGCAAGCAGGTGGTCGAAGCCCTGCGGGTGGTCGCGGAACAGGGGGCGGCCGAGGAAGTCGAGGGGCGTTTCCCGCTCTAGAAGGGAATCAGCCCACCACTTCGGCGGCGCCGTTGGTGAGAATCTTGGTCGCCCAGTCCATGGCTTGGAACCAGGCCGGGATGCCGGTGGTTCCGGAAGGAATGGGAATCGCCAACCCCACGTAGCCAAGGCCGTCTGCTGTCACCGCGGGAAGGGGCACGATGGGATGACTGAGAAGGATGATTCCGTACAGGGGATGAGTGATGGGGCCGCCGCCATTGAGGGAATAGGCGAAGAAGACCACTCCGCTTGGAGTGGCGCCGGAAACTTCAAGGACCGCCACTTGGCCCTGGATGAAGTTGGTCACGGTCAATTCTGCGCCTTCGGTCCAAGTTAGGGTCAGGGTGGGGCGTTGCTCGGGGGCTCCCGTTCCCGGGTCGTTGCTGCCATGGAAATGGACGTAGCTGATGCCGGGCTTNNTGATACCGGTCTTGTCGTTGTGCAAGGCAACCGAAACCAGGTCGTCCGTGAGAGCGGCGCCCCAGAAGGAGGCCGCGTGGTCCAGAGGCCAATCCACGGGAGCGAGCTCGTAGGAGGGGAAGCTGGACCGGGGCGGGGAGGTCAGGGCCGGGCCCAGGCCTGCGTGTGTGTCGGCGTTGCCCCGGGCCCAGGCGTTGTCGGGGTAGTGATAGACCGTGACCCTCGGGCTCTGCCAAGGGCTGCTGCTGCCGGCCGTCTTGTGATAGGTTCGAATCACGGCGGAGGTCAGGAATGCCGTGTCGGGAATGGTGCTCAAGTCGAACTTCACCAGGCCGTCCATGTGAACCGCTCCCGCGGCCGTCCAGGCCCGAACCGTGTTGTCATTCATGCTTTGATTGGCGGCGTTCAAGCACTTGCTGTCGATGGCAATCAAGTCGGCGGAAAAGGACTGGGGGAGGGCGGGGCAGGCTGCCAGGAGGAGGACGAGGGGAAAGCTCATAAGGATTTGAGAATACCAGGAAAGGGAGAAAAATGGGATTCAAGGGGCCGGAATTGATGGATTTCGCAACCTGTTTCCAGGAAACGACTTGCGGTCCAACAGAAGACGACAGGTGGGGGTCCTTCCGGGGTAGGATTGAGAGTCATGGCGAGTCCCCCCGCGGTCGATCGGACTCTCACCACTCGGTGGGAGAACAAGTATCTCATTGACGCCTCCTTGATTCCCTCCTTGAGGGCTTGGATTGAGCTCTTCATGCAGCCCGACCCCCATTCGGCTTTGCAATCCGACCTCAAGTACCCGGTTTGCAGCCTTTATCTGGACAGCCCAGGGATGGACCTTTTCATTGGCACAGTTCAAGGCCACAAGAATCGATTCAAGCTGCGGGTCCGGAGCTACGCCGACGAGGGCCCCACCCCGATTTTTTTTGAAATCAAGAAGCGGGTGAACACCGCCGTCGTGAAGGTTCGCGACCAGGTTTCCCGGGCGGATGCCTCCGCCTTCCTTGATGCCTGCGTTCAGGAACCGGATTCCGCGACTCTCCCCGGAACCCCGGGCTGCTCGGAATTCCTGCATGTGGTGAAGGACCTTGCCGCGACTCCAAAAGTTCGAATTCGTTACCGGCGAGAAGCGTGGGAATCCAAGAGCGGGGACCCGATCAGAGTGACCTTCGATACTTACGTTCAGGCCAAGGCGACCCCGGGCTCTGCATTGGCCTTTATGGAGAATGAAGCCTGGCTGAACGCCTTGCCGGTTAGCCAAGCTGTTTTGGAGGTGAAATTCACCGAGGTCTACCCCGCTTGGCTGCATTCCTTCATCGAGACCTTCGACCTCCGNNCCTCCGTCTCCAATCGATTCCCAAGTACGTCCTCGGGGCCGACAAGTCGGGACTGGGCCCCCCCGCCGCCGTATTCGAGGGAGTTTGACATGCAGGACCTCTCTCGCATTTTTCGGGGGCTTGATGCCATGGGCCAGGGGTCTCCAGAATCCCTTCTGACCGGGCTCCTTCTGGCCTTCGTTCTTGGGCAAGTCGTGGCCTGGGCGTATGTGAAGACCCATTCCGGTGTGAGCTTTTCCCGGTCCTTCACCCAATCCTTGGTCCTGATGTCGATGGTGGTTTCGGTGGTGATGTTCGTGATTGGCAACAGCCTCGTCACCGCCTTCGGGCTTCTTGGCGCCCTGGCCATCATTCGATTCCGAAACGTGCTCAAGGACACCCGCGACACCACATTCGTATTCTTCTCCCTGGTTCTTGGCATGGCCATTGGTTCGGGAAAGTATTCAGCGGCCTTGGGCGGAACCCTGGCCATGGTTGGGGCCGCCTTCTATCTCCATGTGACCTCATTCGGGGCGCGGGGTCATTTCGACGGCCATCTCCGCTGCCGTTTTGACGGACCCGGCATCCCCTCCGGGATTCCTTCAGCGCTTGCTCGTTTTTGCGCCGGGGCCAAGGAGGTTTCCAGCACCAGCGGTTCGGGCTCAGGCCCGGTGGAATTCGTCTTCCAGATTCTGCTGAGGGACCGGGATAGAGGCGAGGAATTCCTGGAAATGCTTCGGGCCACCGAAGGTGTTCAGGAAGCGGCCTTGGTCTTGAGAGATGAGCTCGCGGAAATCTAAAATGACGGCCCCCATCCCCTTTTCATCCCGCCAAAGCAAGGCAATCTTCCTCAGGCGCGTTCTGCCCGTGGTGGTTTGGAGCTTTTCGGCGCTTGCTTGCGCATTCCTCCTGGGCCGACAAAGTTCCTGGAAGGATTTCGAAGGCCTTGCCATGGCGCAGGAGCACGAGATTGCCCCCATTGCCGTCGGAGTGGTGGAGTCAGTGGGATTTTCCCTCTTCGAGAGGGTGGAGGCTGGGGACGTCCTAGTCCGTTTCAAGGGGGAGGAGCTCGAGGCCCGCCTGGCAACCCAGAGAGCGGAATTCGATCGGCTTGAAGCGGAAGCATCCGCCTTGGAGATGACCTTGGCGGAAAACGCGGTGGGGGTTCATTCCGGATGGCTTGCCGACCTGCGCCGATTCCGCATGGATGAGCAACGTCTCCGCATCGAAACCCTTGGCTTGGCTCTTCAATTGGAGGAAGCCCGCATGGAAATCCCCCGCCTGCAACGTTCGCTGGCCGGAAGCGACGAGGTCCTCCTGGCTGTTTCCACAGTGGATGAATTGGCCCGACGGGAACATGGGAGACTGGAAGGGTTGGCCGCCAGCGGCGAAGTTTCGCAGAGCTTGCTGGACGAGTTCAAGATTCGGTTGCTTGCATCCCGGCGCGCTCGCATCGAGGCGGCGACCGCCAGGGATGACTTCGAATTGGCCCTCGAACAGGCGAAGAGGCGGCTGGAGGACACCGAGGCCCTCAAGCAAAGCGCCGAGTTGGACCTCCAGGAGGCTCGCCGCAACCGCGACGCATTCCTGGCGAGGCTTCCCTCCGCCCCCAAGGAGGATCCGCGGCTCGTGGCTCTTGATCAAGCTGTTCGAGTCCAGAGATTCCGCATCGAGGAAATCATGTTGGCTCGTCGAGCCTTGAGCTTGAAAGCTCCCGTGGCGGGCAGGGTCAGCCAACTCGCCGCCCGCATGGGCCAAGCCGTTCTTGCCGGAGAACCGGTTCTCATCCTGACCGAGGAACATGCCGGCGGGGTCCTGGCTTGGCTCCCCGAAACGGATGCCGCTCTCCTCGGGCGCTTGGAAGAGGTGCTGGTCGCCCGGGTCTCCGACCCAGGGAATCCCCATCCCGTTGCCATCATCCGCAAGGGCCCGGCCATCGCTCAGCTCCCCCCCCAACTTTGGAGAGACCCCGGTCTCCCCCTGTTTGGGTTTCCGATTCTTCTCGGTCGGCCCGAGGGCCTGAACCTGGTTCCCGGCGAACGCCTCCTGGTCCAGGCGAAGGTGAACTAGTTCGACTGATTCCCCGGACGGGGGAGAGGCGCGCCTGGCATGAATCCGAAAGGCGAGGCATGCGGGTCGGGAATCATCTGGAGTTCGACGTGTACACGTTGGCCGCGGGCCGGGTCCAGCCCGAGGTCAAGGAACCATCTCCCGTCCGGCCGGGGAGTCAGAACCCTCCAACCTCTCCAGTTCCGCCCGGGGTCGGCGTCTTCGACCCGGACCTGGACCCTCCCTTCCCACATGCCTCGAATCAGGTCGCCCCGCAGGGACAGGGTCCAGGTCGTCTCGCCCTGAGTGACGGTGATTTCGGCGGACCGCCGCTTGTGGGCGATAATTTCCGGAGCCATGACAAGTGAAGCCCCCTCCGTCATTCCGGGCGGCGAAGTTTCCCCTTCCTGCACGGCGAAAACCTTGGCCTTGAATAAAACGACGGATTCGGGGTGAATTCCAGGGCTGGTCCCCTGGCAACCCAGGAGAATGGAGAGGAAGAGGAGGGCTCGCATCTGAAGGGCCGAGTCTCCAGGGTACCGCTAGAATTCCCCCCATGTTTCGCATTCTCACCCTTTCCCTTCTTCTCGCCTTCTCTTCTTCCTGCACAGCGGAAGCTTCCTCAGGAAGCGAATCCGGGGTCGAAGCAGGTCCCGTTCATGCGGTTTGTACCCTTCGCGGAACCCGCGGAAACGAAGGCGTCCAGGGCTCGGTGCGTTTCACTCGCCAAGAGGGGGGCGTCCTCATTGAGGCGAAAGTCGCGGGGCTCAGCCCCGGCCTTCACGGTTTCCACATTCATGAATGGGGAGATGTCGACTGCATGGACGGGAAATGCGCCGGCGGCCACTTCAATCCCGAAGGTTCCAATCATGGAGGCCCTGATGGGGCGGTGCGCCACATAGGGGACATGGGGAACATCGAGGCCAACAAGGAGGGGTACGGAACCTATCGGAGGGTGGACAAGAGGATTCAACTTTCCGGCCCGAATGGCATCATCGGCCGCGCCGTCATCCTCCATGCAGGTGAAGACGACTTGATGAGCCAGCCCACCGGAAACGCCGGGGCGAGGGTGGCTTACGGGGTCATCGGAATCGGCAAGCCGAAGGGATAAACCCGCAATGTCAGAAATCCAGGCAGACACCCTCGTGCTCGGGGCCGGCCCCGCAGGCTATGTTTGCGCAATCCGCCTCGCCCAACTCGGGAAGAAGGTTGTCGTGGTCGAGGAGGAGGACCTCGGCGGAACCTGTCTCAACTGGGGCTGCATTCCCTCCAAGGCGCTCATTTCCGCGGGTCACTTTTTCGAGCAGGCCGAGCACGCTTCAAAGATGGGATTCACGGTGGAGACTCCGTCGCTGGACCTGTCCAAGCTCATCACCTGGAAGGATGGAATCGTCCAGAGACTGACCGGCGGAATCGGAATGCTGTTCAAGTCCAGGTCGGTGGAATGGCTGAAGGGTTCGGGGTCGTTCGTGGACGGCGGCACCGTCCAGGTGGATACCGCCGATGGCCCGGTCACCGTGAAGGCCCGGGACATCGTCATCGCCGCCGGGTCCGAGCCCGCCCCCATCTCAGGATTCGATTTCGGGGGGCGGGTCTGGTCGAGCACCGAGGCCCTGTCGCCGGATGAAATGCCGGCGCGCCTTATGGTCATCGGTGGCGGGGTCATCGGATTGGAACTCGGCATGTTCTATGCCCAGGTCGGATGCGAGGTCACGGTGGTGGAGGCCACGGCTTCCCTTCTTCCCGGGACCGACCCCGAATTGGTGAAGGTGGTCGCTCGCAAGGCGAAAAAATTGGGGGTGAAGGTTCACACGAGTTCCTTCGCGCGCAGCTGGGAGGAAAAGGAGGGCGCCGCCCATGTGGCTGTGGAAATCGGCGGAGAAGAGAGCGTCATGGTCGTGGACCGCATCCTTTTGTCGGTGGGTCGCCGGCCCAGGACGGGCAGCCTGGGACTAGAATCAGCCGGGGTGAAGACCGACGACCGAGGCTTCATTCCCGTGGACGAACAGTGCAGAACTTCGGCTCCCCACATCTATGCAATCGGGGATTTGACCCTCGGGCCCATGCTCGCCCACAAGGGCTCCGCCCAGGGCCTGGTGGCGGCGGCGGTCATCGCCGGGCAGGCTGGCGCCGCCTTCGATAATAAGGTGATTCCTTCCGTGATTTTCACCGACCCTGAAATCGCAACGGTCGGAATCACCGAAGATGAGGCCAAGGAACAGGGCATCGCTATCAAGGTGGGCCGTTTCAACTTCGGGGCCAATGGTCGCGCCCTTTCCATCGGCAAGGCCGAAGGTCTCGTCAAGGTGGTCTGTGACGCTTCCGATGACTCCTTGCTGGGGGTCCACATGGTTGGCCCCAATGTGACCGACCTCATCGCCGAGGCCGCCCTTGCCATGGAGTCGGGCCTGACCGCGGAAGACATCGCCCTCACCGTGCATCCTCACCCCACCCTGAACGAGGTGTTCATGGAGGCTTGCGAAGATGTGCACGGTCTCTGCATTCACTCGGCGGGCTGAATGCGTTTCAGCCGGGGGGGAGAATTCGAGGTCCTCGACCTTGGGCGCGCCGATTACGGCGCAACCAACGAGCGGATGGACCTCCTTGTCGATGAGGCCGCGCTCACCAAGGGGCCGGACAGGATTCTTCTGGCGGAATTCAATCCCGTGTTAACCGTGGGCCGGGGCGGGGATGTCGCGTCCTATGCGGAATGCGGGCTGCCCGTCTTTGAAGTTTCCCGGGGCGGAAAGGCAACCTATCACGGCCCCGGCCAGCTCGTGGCCTATCCCCTCATCCGTCTGGAGGAGGAGGCCCGGGATCTTCACAGTTTTCTCTCCGCTCTCGAGGATGCGCTGATACGGGTGGTCGGCGATTTCGGCCTGGAAGGGCATCGGGACCCGCGCAACACGGGCTGCTGGGTGGGGGGACGGAAAATCGCCAGCGTCGGAGTGGCGGTCCGGAAATGGGTGACCTATCACGGCCTGGCCCTCAATATTTCCACGGACCTTGCCGAATTCAGGCGTTTCGACCCTTGTGGCCTCGACCCGGAGGTCATGACCTCGATGGAAAAGGAGTTGGGGGGAGCCCCCGCCATGGAAGAAGTGAAGGCGAGCCTCACCACGAGGCTGCGGGAAACTCTGGGCGAAGCCCCCTCTTAAAGGAGGAGCATCGGGACCGGGTTGGCGAGGGTCCTGATTTGGAGGCTCGGGCCGCTCCCTTGGTAGGTCACGAAGAGGGTGTGCACCAGCATTCCAAACCATGCCGAATTGTTGGGAATCCCGGTCGAGACCCTTTTGACCTCGCCCACGGGGATGAAGCCCGAGAATCCCGGGAGGCTGCGCGTCAGTCTGAAGCCGGCGTCGAGATTGCCGGGAATATGAAACCCTCTCACGTCGACTCCGGGGATGGTGTCCAGGCAGATCCAGCCTTGGTAGGTTTTTCCGCTTTCTCCTGGCGCATGCCAATCCATGACAAGCTGGCCGCCCAGAGAGGGGGAAACGATGATTTCAATCCAGCTGCCGCCGCTCCAGGAAGTCGCGTCGCCGTCATTGTCGGCTCCGGGGGTGCCCAGGTCACCCTGGCCGAAGGGGCTTTGAGCGTCGACGAAGTTCGAGGCGGTTGGGGAATCCAACAGGTCGACCCGCTCGGCGGAAATTCCATTTCCTCCCGGCCAGGTTCCGTCGTAGAGGATTTCGTCCAGGACGAGTCCGGCTTGAGCGATTCGAATCGAGCCTGATGAATTTCCCAGGGAAATCCCGCCCTGGGGCCAGGCAAGAATGGGAAGGGTGCCTCCATTGCGGGCGGGCAAGCCATCCGAGGCGCAAAGGAATTCCTCGCCAGGTTCGAGAAGGACGGAGGTGGCGAGAGTGAAGAATCCTCCATTGGCATCGGACACCTGGATTCCCCCAAGGCAGGTCGAACCCTGCTGGGAGGCGCCGGCGATTTCGAACCACTCCCCGAGAACATCGGATGCGCGCTGGGGGTCGGCGAGGAATTCTGCGACCACGACTTCTCCCGGGCCGGCCCCCGGGATGGTGGCCTCGTCGCAGAGGGAGGAAAACTTGCGACCCCCGGGAGCGGATGCCGTGTAACGGGTTCCGTCGGTGAAGAGGTGGATGGTGCCGCCGGTGTCCACGAATCCGTCGGCGCCGGTCCCGTCGGTGGGGCACCAGAGGGGGATGGAGCGGCCGGCATAGTTCAAGCGGTCGACGACCCCCTGTGTGGGATATCCGTAGGGGTTGGAACTTCCGCATGGAATCACCCCGAACTCGGGCCTGAGGGTGGAGACGAAGGAGGTTCCGGAAGATGTGTAGGACCCGTGGTGGTTCAGTTGATACACGTCCACGTCTCCACAGAGCGGGGCGACTTGCTGCTCGACAAAGGCGGTCCCGTTCCCTCCCCCGGTGAGGTCGCCCCCCAGCCACATGTCGAAATCTCCGAATTCCACCTTCCAGGCGATGCAGGCGGAGTTTTCCCATTGAGAAGATTGGGAAATGTCGACGCTGGACCCGTTCGACAATTCTCCCTCGACGCACAAGCAAGTCAGGGTGACCCCGCCTCCAAGGTCGATGATTTGTCCAGGCTGAACCGTTTGCCTAACCGAGGCATAGGCGGAGCGGTAGTCGCTGAAGGACCAGGTCCCCGGAGGGTTGGAGTCTCCGCGGTCGAGGCAGGTCGTCGCGTGAATTCCCGCGTTCCAGACCTCGTCCAGGCCGCCGACGTGGTCGGCGTGGTAGTGGCTGGCCGAAACCCAATCCAAGTGGTTGATTCCCAGGGACTGGAGCAGGGGAATGACGACGGCGTTTCCCTTGCCATTGTCGCCGCCGTCGAAAAGAAAAGTCTTCCCTGTGGGGCCACGCAGGAGGGTGGAGTCGCCCTGCCCGACATCCAAGAACCAGATTTCAAGATCCTGGGCGGGGAGCGCCTGAGGGAATAGGAAAAGGGGGAAAAGGAGGGGAAGGGACCGCAAAACGAAGGACTGAAGGGTTCAGCCGGAAGGCCTCACCACTCTACCACCTGTGGATTCGGCCAGCTTCCGCATGAAGGATGCTTTTCGGTCGTCGGGCCCCACGCAAATGCCATGAATGCGGACGCCCGTCCTGTCATGTTCGGCAAGCAGGGTTTCCAGCATGTGTTCCGAATATTGGTGGAGTCCGGAACTGCTTCCGCCGTCCGAGACGAGAAGAATGGTGTCCACTCCCTCGAGGTTCTGGGCCCACAACAGGACATCCACCAGGGAGGAGGTTCCCCTGAAATCCGACTTGCGCAGGAATGCGACAGCCTGTTTCTTGGTTTGAGCCCCGTTTCTCTTCGATTTCTTGAAGGCGGGAAGGGGACGCGTCGAGATGAGGGCGAGGTTGACGAAGGTCCTGGGAGGGAGCTTTTCGAGCAGAAGGCCTATTTCATCAATGGCAGCTTCGGCGCAGCTCCGGTCTCCGAGCTTGTCCATCTTCATCGAGCCCGACCCGTCCACCAGGATCACCAGGGAGTTGCTGTCCACAGGGATTCCAAAAAAGCTGGCGGAGGCGTTCCGGTCCGCCTTCTTCGCAGTGTTCGCTTCCCCTTTGGAGTCGCGGACCTTTTCAATAAAGGTGGCGCCCTGTTCCTTCCACCAACGGGACCAGAGCACGGGGTCGGGTCCGAACTGGTTTCCGGTGAGGCCATGAAGAGCGTCGGCGAGATCGCCGGGCCATCGGCCGCCTTCATCCTGGCTGGCAAGGGCTTCAATGATGAGGGGAATCGCCCCATGGATTCCGGCCTCCCGCGCCGATTCGAGGACGGCGGTTCGTTGCCCCCAGTGAGAACTGGTCAGGACCGAAAAAGCGACCTCCATCCAGGCTCCCTTGGATTCAGGATGAAGGGACAAGGTTCGAATGGCCAGCGACCGGTCCTCGGCATCCTTCCCCCGCAGGGCGAAGTCCTTTATCTTCTTTTCCTCCTGTTGGGTCAGGGCAGGAAGAAAAGCGTGACCCGCCCATGGCGGACCCGAGGTCATCAATCCTTTTCTGACCTTTTCGTCCTTCTCCCCCTCTGCCAGGGAGGGGAATCGAATGCGTTGGGCGGCGTAGGCTTCCCCAAGGAGAGACTGCCATTCCCGCCTCAGGGGCCCGGGGGCGGAAATCAAGCTCTTCGAGAAGAGTGCCTTGTGGGGAAGGGGGGCGGAAGAGTGGCGCAAAGCGCGCAGGGAAAGCAATTTCAGAAGGTCACTGCTGGAGGAGGATCTCGCCGTGTCCATGAGCATTTCAGCTTCTTCTGTCGTGGTGGCCGTCTGCATTCCCGAATAGAACCAATCCCGAAGAAAGACTCCCCTGTAGGTTTCCATTCTCAGATCGAACATCCGAAGGCGAAGTTCCATGGCTTCTTCTCCGGGGATCGAGGCGAGAGTCCTTGCGGCTTGGAAGGCCCCGTCTTCGAATCCGGCCCGGTCCACGGCCGCCTTCAGGGTACGCTCGATTTCCGCCAGGTCGGTGCCCTGGGGGAGCGCTGCAATGAGAAGGGAGAGAAGCAACTCCTCCTACTTTAAGTGTCCGGAAGAACCCGCCGCCGGAAGAGAGAATTCGTTCCCTATTGAATCACCCCATGAAGGGCGTCCGAAAGGACCGCCCCGCGGGTGTTGGCAGGAGGGTCGACGCAATACCACTGAAAGTAGATGTCGGTCCCGACCCACGTCGACCCGCCGGGAATCCCGAGGGCGAAGGAGGCGCCGCCGGTTGAATCCGCCGTTCCTGGAAATTGGAAATTGGGAGAGACGTACAAGGTGTTCCCGGGAGCTCCGGCGAAGGCGAGGTCCAGCGGCAGGGTGAACTGATTCCATTGAGAATCAGAGAAGCCGGCCAGCATGATGATGGGGCCGGATGGGATTCCGTCGGCAAGGTTGATGTGGACGAGGGCTCCGAGCGAGGGAAGGCCTGAACCGCTGATGGAGGGTTGGGTTCCTGCGGAGGTTGTTCCGGAGGTCCCGAAGATGTTCCAACTGGCGGGGGGAGGCGACCAGAATTCCCCGAAGGGGACCGTGGTCATGCAGACGGCATAGCACCCGTCGGGTTCCCAGAAGAAGGCCTCGACTTGTTCGCCGTTGCCCATGGCATCTCCGTTGCCGTCCAAGTCCTTGAGGAAGGCCGCGCCATTTTGGGGATAGGCGGGGCCGGGAGGGCCGTCATTGTGAAAGATGGAAATGCCTCCATCGTGGGCGTCGGCGCCGTAGAAGAGGGTCGGGGGCCAGATCATGGTGACATTGGCGGGGCCGTCGAAGAAGAGGGTTACTTCGCCGGAATCGTTGAGATCGCCGTCGCCATTGCCGTCCACTCCGCGGTAGATGAGTCCGTTGGCCCCGACGCAGGAACTCGGGTAGGCGGTGCTGCAAACCCAGAAGACATCTTCCCCGTTGGGCCCGGAGCCGTGGTCCACGTCGAGCCATTCGAGGCTGGCGTAGAGGCCGACCCCGGTGTTGGAGGGGCAACTCGGGTTGCGGAGAAGACCGGCGGCCACATCCGCGTTCATTTCCAGCCCGGCCTTGTCCCCCACGAGATTCAGGAAATTCCAACATTCCCCTGCGTCCATGGCGTCTCCATCGCCGTTGTTGTCCTGGAAGGCGTAGAGGGTGCGGTCCTGTTGCTCGAATCCGATGACTACCCCGGAGCTGCTCACCATGAGGGCTTCGAAATCCGTAAGACCGATGTCCACGGGGCCGGCAGGCTCCTGAAGGGTGATGCTGCCCAGGCCGTCCACCAGGAGACTCATTTCACCCGAACCATTGCAATTTCCGTCCCCGTTCAGGTCGACATAACTGCTGATTCCCGAACCCTGGGAGGGGCCACCGGACCAGAGGTCGTCACAGACGTAAAGAATGCCTGTCGAGGGATCGAAGGCCAGGTCGTCGGGGCTGGTGTTGCTGAGCCCATGGGCGGCGCGGGTGTCCACGAAATCAATGACTTCACCGGACCCGGTCGCCAGCCCGTCGCCGTCCAAATCGACCATCTGGATGATCATGTCGCCTGTCGCCACCGCGAAGACGGAGGGAATCCCTCCGTAATTGCGGTACTGCATGTTCTCCAGGTAGGTGATGCGTGTCGCCCCGTCATAGGCGAACCGCCAGCCTTCGCCCTGGCTGAGGAAGAGGCCGTCAAAATCGGCATCCACGGTTCTCCGCACTTCCCATTCGGAAGTCCCGGGCGTCCCCCCGTACATGAAGTATTCGGAAGGAGCCTGGGCCTGGGGGAACCCCAGGAAAGCCGTCAGGAGGAGGGTCACCATCTCGGGGTCAGCCGACCACTTCCGCGAGGGAGTTGGACAGTTCGTGCCCGTTGATGGGGTCGAGGTCCACCGCTTGGAGCCAGACGCTGACGCCAGCCGCCGAGGGGGGCACCGTTGCGGAGATGCTGGCGCTGCCGATGCTGTCGGCGGTCATGGCGGGGAGTTGCTGAATGGGAGGAGTCAGGTCGACCGGTCCCACATTCGTGTTGGTGGGTCCGCCCCCTCGAAGGGAGTAGGCCGCGATGACCGTGTTGCCGCTTCGCGCACCGGCGATGGAAACTGTCGTTGTGCCGCCGGCGACGAGCCCAGAGATGGACAGCGAGAAACCACTCGGAGGAGAGAAATATCCGCCTCCGGCGTAGGCCTGATTCTGGCCCAGGTCGTCCGAAAGCCAGACCCCAACGAAGGTTTCGAGGGGCTCATCGGTGAAGCAGAACTCGGTGTAATCGGCGTCGCCGGTTTGGGTGCCCTGGGCCATGTCCATCTCAGCCCAGGTGGCGCCACTATCGCCTGAAGTGGACATCATCGGCGTTTCGGGATAACCCAAAGCGGAGTAGCCCACTCCCATGTGGTTGAGTCCCGTGCGGCATACGGGGTAGGTTCCGCCGGTGCCGATTTGGGACTCGGTCCAACTCATTCCGCCATCGGTGGAAACCGCGACGTAGACCTCGTCGGAACCGGTTCGGTTGTCTTCCCATGCGACCACGGATGTCGGCAAGGAGCCGGCGTCGTTCACCTTCCAATGGCCGGCGCCGAAATGATTGTCGGCATCGAAGCCAACCTGGAGGGTGGTGTCGGAACCGAAGGAGTGGCCGCCGTCCATGGAAACGATGGCGTGGACTTCTTCATCGGATGCGGAGGAGGGCGTTTCATCCTCGAGCCAGGCGATGGAAACGAGTCCGCCACGGTCTTCATTGCCGGAAAGCGACAGGTGAATTTCGGAGCCTTCGATGTCGCCGCTACCGGGGCCTGAGCCGTCCAGCTGGACATTGTCCACCATCCAGTAGGCGCCGAAGTCGTGGGAGTGGCTGTAGAAGAGATCGTCGTCGCTGGAGTTCCGGTTGTCGCACCAGGCGATGTGGACGGTGGAGGCGGAACCGGAAGAAGCGGCAATTGCTTCGTAGTCGATGTCGCCGCCGCCAGTGTCCACCTGGCTCAGGGAAGTCCAGGTCGCCCCCCGGTCCGAAGAGCCGAGGTAGAAGAGGCTTTCTCCGGATGAGGCGTTGACTCTCTGGATTACATGGACATCGGAGCCTGCGGCCGCGATTTTCACGCTGTCGACATCGGTCCCGCCGGGGGCGTCGCCGTCATCCAGGCGGAGATCTGCAGTCCAGGTTGCACCTCCGTCGTGGGAAGCCGTGAAGTAGGTGTCTTCAACCGAGCCGTTTCGTTGATCGCGCCAAGCGAAGTAGATGGATCCATCTGCGGCGGCAAGGTTGTAGTCATAAATCCACTTGGATGATCCCGTTCCATCGTCCATTTGGGTGGCAGCGTTCCAAGTATTTCCGCCGTCAGGACTCACCGAGCAAAATAGATTGTTTGTTCCATCCTCAAGCCATACAGCGGCAATGATGTTTCCGTCAGTAGCGACTGAGGGGTATTTGGACATACCGAGTCCGTTGTCAAGCTGGGTTACAGGGAGGGGGTCTTGGGCAGCAAGCGGTGCCGCCAAAAGAAGGCAGAAAAGGGGAATCAGGGATGGGCGCATCAGGGGATTGTTTGGTTAGGGGAGAGAGGAGCCGTTCTAAAGCGCCAAGGGCGACGCTCGCAATTAGCTACACCCAATTTAGCAGGGGATAAATGCAACAACGTGAAAAGATACTAAAAAGAAAGAAAAAACGGCCTGAAGGGGGGGTCAGGGACCTTCCGCCAAGGATTCCTCTGCTTTCTTCTTGAGATCCAATGCTTTTAGGTTTCCAGGCTGAAGGAAAAGAGCTTCGGCCGCCCATCCAAGAGCTTCCTCGGCTTCAAACATCTCGAGCGCCGCGCTTCCCAGCGCGACGAGGATTTCAGGATTGCGCCATCCGTGTTTTTCGGCCAGGGGAAGCAGGTAGGTCTGAATCCATTCCACTTCACGTTGCGGGGCCAACAGGGAGGCGATTTCGGAGCCGAGGGCCTGCAGGAGGCGCGATTTCGGAGATTCTTCTGCCAGAGCCAGCAAGGTCTTCAGGGAGTTCTCTCCGATTTCAATCTGCTTGTCTTCCGGGTTGAATAGTTCATCCCTAGCGTCCCAGACCTGGGATTCGAGATGGGCGATGTAGAAATCAAGCCAACCCTCGGAACTTGAACAATCCTTGCGTACCGCGCGAAGCACCCTCGCTGCCCGTTGAAGGGGAATGGCTCCTTCACCGGCCGCCGGCCAAGTGAGGAGAAGGGAGGGTAGCCTCGCCAAAGGGGGCGAAAGAGCGGCGCGCAGACGACCGGCTTGGCAGTCGAAACTCCCGACTCTCAGCAACGCCAAGTCGGCGGCGCTTCCGATGGAAAGGCCTCTGTCGGCGAGGCCCGCCTTGAAGACCGGGGCGAGCTTATCGGCCAGGGGAAAGCGCCCTCCGGCGATGAGGACTCCCGGGGTCCGGAGTCTTCTGGGGACAAGCCAGACCCCGTGGTGTGGAAAATGGTCCTTCATCCATCTCTGGACTGAGCCGAGGGCTCCCTGGCCCGTGGTTTCGAGGTCGAGGAGAACGGCGAAGACTCCCCGGCTCCCCAGCTTCTTCTTTGCCGTGGCGAAAAGTTGGGGCCGAAGAAGGTTGGAATGCCGCCTCCAGGGAATTGCGTCCCTGAGAAGGATGAGGTCGTATCCCCCTTCGCTTTCGGCGACACAAGCTGATACCGCGTCGGGGGCCAATCCTGCCCATTCGGGAAGATGCGAAGAGGTCCGCCAGAGTTCCAAGGGGTCGCAAGCGAGATGGATTTCCCCGGATCCGGAAAGCCGAAGTTCCTGGACCGACCCGGCATGTGGCGGGCCGACCAGGAGAACCTTGGCCGGTTGGCCTTGAAGCGATGCTGCGAAGAGGGTGTCGTACCTCCACGTGACTTCGCCCGAGGCGTCGGGAGTGAGGAGGTGGTCTCCCTGGGAAAGGAAGCGCTGGCCCAGATTCGCTGCGGAATCCCGCTCCAGGAGCCGGATGACGGTTCCCTGAGCGGTGGTTTCCGAACTTTCCCCGTTCGCCTTGGGCAGAACCTTGTAATGGAAAACCCATCGCGGCCGCGCGAATCCATGGGGAGTTTCAGGAAGGCTATCGGCCAGAATCGGGAGAATCGCAATGCCGATTGCGAGGCCGGCCTTTTTGGCCATTCCCCAATCGGTGGACAGGATGCAGAAAATCCCGGCAGCCACGGCGGCGGCCATTGCCAACAATGCGGTGTCGGGAAAAACATGGGAGAGGAAGAGAGCAGTTCCGCCGGCGGCGAAAAGGGGACGCACCGCGTTGGCCCCTGCCTTCAATCCCACGCAGGAACCCCAGGCCGCACCGAAGGCGATTGCGGGGAGTCCGGCAACCAGGAGAACTCCCCAGGGGACGTAGAGGGAGTGGCCGGCCATGTCGCCACCCGGTGGCACCCCGAAGACTCCGAGCAGGGATGCGGATTCAGCCATTTCCGGGGGGAGACCAGCGGTCCGCCCCGCGAATCCAACTGAAGCTGCCAGAACCGCGCAATAAACCCCCGCCATGAGGCGGTTGGGGGATGACCCAAGGGTGACCATCCCGAAAAGAACCAGGAATCCCCAGGTCAGGACCCTGCGGAAATCGTGAGGGCTGCCTCCCGGGTCGAAGAGGGCCAGCCAGGGCTGAAGCCAGAACAAGATCAGGAAGCCGGCGAACGGGATGAGGAAACTGCCGGCGGGGGACTTTTTTTCGGCCGAGGCAGGGGGGGCCTGTTTCCCGCGCGGGAGAAGGAATGCCAGCAGGGCGGCGAGAAGAAGAAAGCGGGTGGGGCCGAGGCCGAAACGGAGAACTACGGCCAGGCCCAGGACTCCGCCCGCCCACCAGGCCCACAAGGGGGAGGGTTCTCCCGTTTCCCTGGAAACAAGGGAGCCGAACGGGGAAAGCCCCGGATGGAGAAGCAGGAGGGGCAGCAGGAAGGCCCCCAGGGTTTGCCAGGAAGCCAGAGGACCGGCGAGGAGTGAACCCAGCCAGGGAGAGCCGAGAGGGAGGAGGAGGGCGGCCGCGGCCAGGTAGGCGAGGTGAACGAGCCCTCGGCCCCGGGGGGTTCGATGCCAACCGCTTCGGAGTCCGGCGAGAATGACCATCCAGCCCACGACACCCTGCGAAAACCCACCCCCGAGGGCCTGGCCCACCGAATCGGCCAAGCCCGCGAGAAATGCGGTGGCCAGCGCGGCAAGGAGGACGGTCGACGCAAGTTTGGTCATTCCCGCGGAGGATAAGGGATTGGCAACGACGCCGTATCCTTGGCGGTCATGGCGAGGAAGGGCCAACCTTCGAAGGAGCCGGGTCGGATTCTCGATTGGTTTCGGAGCCGGAGGCGGGACCTGCCTTGGCGCCGGACGGCCAATCCTTATGCGACCTGGGTTTCGGAAATCATGCTTCAGCAGACCCGGGTCAAGGTGGTCGTTCCCTATTTTGAGGCATTTCTTGGGCGGTTTCCCACGGTTCGAACGTTGGCGCGAGCAAGCGAGGAGGAGGTCCTCTCCTTGTGGGCTGGGTTGGGGTATTACCGTCGGGCCCGACGCCTTCTGCAAGCCGCCCGCGTGGTGGACGGGGAAATGGAGGGCAAGCTCCCCCTCGATTCCGTTTCATTGCGTGGCTTGCCCGGAATCGGGGAATACACGGCCGCCGCCATCGCCTCGATCGCCTTTCAGGAGAGAATCCCGGTCGTGGATGGGAACGTCTGCCGAGTCGCGGCCCGGTTTCTGGGGGTGGATGACCCCATGGGTTCCTCCTCTCTGCGCAAGAAGGCGCGGGAGTGGGGCGAAACGCTTCATGTTTCCGCCCCCGAGGACAGCGCGGGTGCCCTCAACGAGGGCCTTATGGAACTCGGGGCCATGGTTTGTCGTCCCCGCAACCCTCGATGCGGGGAATGCCCGGTCGCCGGGGGGTGCGCCGCCTTCAAAACCGGTCGAGTCGAAGAGCTGCCGGTCAAGGCGCGGCGGAAAATTTGGAAGGAGGTGGGGCTTCTCTACGGAGTGGCTCGGTGCAAGAGCGGGGTTCTCTTGGAAAAGCGCGAGCAAGGTTGGAATCAAGGTCTTTGGGAACCTCCCAGCATTCCCGATGGGGACGAGAAGGTGGTCTCCAAGGCATGGGCCCGGGCCCACCCGGGCCGTGGAAAACTCGGCGCGGTCATGGGTTCCACCCGGCACACAATCACCAGCCATCGAATCCAGGCCCGGGTTCACGAGATCAAGGGGTGGGACGGGAGGGGAGCCGTTCCCCCGGAATCGGTTCCTCTATCCAGCCTGGGCAAGAAGGTTCTTTCCCTTGCTGGAGTTCTGGGCTGCCTGATTCTGGCTTCCCCGAAGGCGACTTCCCAAGAACCGATTCAGGTCCCTTGGGTGACGGAAAGCCCGCGATTGGACGGGGTCGTGGATGGAGACTGGGATAAGGCCGCTCTGATTGGACCATTGACCGAAGTCGAACCCTTCGAGGGCGACCCAGCCGACCCGCCCACGGACATTCTTCTCATGCGCAATCGGACCCATTTGTTCGTGGCGGTGACTTGCTGGGAGCCCGAGCCGGAAAAGATGGTCCTGCAGACCATGAGAAGGGACGCTTTTCTGAGAGAGGATGACCGCATCGAAATCCTGCTGGACACCTTCCAAGACGGCAAGAACGGCTACTTTTTTCAGATTTCCGCGGCCGGTTCCCGTGGCGACGCCCTCATCGGGGAGGATGGGAAGGACTTCAATAAGCGTTGGGACGGGTTCTGGAAAGCGGAAGTGCGGCGCCTTCCAGACCGCTGGGTGGCGGAAATCTCGATTCCCTTTCAAACAATGGCCGCGGGGGAATCCGGAGTCTGGGGGGCTAATTTTCAACGCTACCGCGGGGCGGATCGAAGTGAATACCGCTGGGCTTCGCCGAAAAGAAGCATGGAAGTCTTCACGGTTGGCGGCGCCGGGACCCTCTTGGGGCTTGTCAACCCCCAGCAAGGCCTGGGTCTTGAGGTCGTCCCCTACCTGAAGGGGAAGGGAAACAGGGTCCATGGGACGGGCGGGGATTCCTCCACGACCTCCTTCCTTGGCGATTTCGGTGGAGAAATCAATTGGTGGGCGACCCCCCAGCTCAAGGCTTCCTTCACCTTCAATACCGACTTCGCCGAGACCGAGGTGGACGACCGAAAGGTGAACTTGTCCCGCTACAGCCTGTTTTTCCCCGAGAAGAGGAGCTTCTTTCTGGAGGATTCCAACCTGTTCAGGTTCGGGGATGTGGGCAAGGATTCCTGGCGCGGTGGAGGCGCCGACCTCATCCCCTTCTACAGTCGACGCATCGGCCTCGTGACGACCGATGACGGAACGGCCGAAGTCCCCATCGAGGCGGGAGCAAGATTGGCTGGCCGGGCGGGGCCCTGGGATTTGGGTTTTCTGGGTGTGAGAACCGGTGCCATTGATGGGGTGCCTGCCGGGACTCTCGGGGTTTTCCGGCCCAGCTATCGGGTGAACGGCGACCTGTCCGTGGGGGGTCTCTTGACTTCGGGGAATCCCGAATCAACCCAGGCCAACTCCCTGGTCGGATTGGACACGCGCTACAGCACGGCCGAATGGCTCCCTGGCCAGTTCGCTTTCAACGCTTGGCTGGCCCGAACCGAGGACGAGGCGACCGGTGCCCAGGGAGGCGCCGGAGGGGTTCAGGCCTCTCTTCGGACCCGGGATTGGGATGTCCATGGCGGGATTTCAGGAGCCATGAAGCGTTTCCATCCCGGGTTGGGTTTCGTGCGTCGTCCCGG
>DCAK01000094.1:4492-4715 GCA_002311925.1 Planctomycetes bacterium UBA1135 | reverse complement strand
CGAGTCATCCTGACGTTGCCACCTCTCTCAACAACCTTGCAAGCCTACTTTCTGTTCTGGGTTCTTTTTCTGAAGCTCGTCTCATGCTTGAGCGATCTCTTGTAATTTCGGAATCTTCATTCGGGGTCAATCATCCGAGGGTCGCTTTGGCTCTCAATAACCTTGCTGACATTCTCCGCGCCGACGGTTCGTATTCTGATGCTCGTGTTTTGTGTGAGCGGGC
>DCAK01000094.1:3077-4410 GCA_002311925.1 Planctomycetes bacterium UBA1135 | reverse complement strand
CTGGCAATCCAAGAGAAGACATGGGGATTGCAACATCCAAATATAGCCATCGCTCTCAATAACTTGGCGGTGATCTTGCGAGCGGAGGGCTCTTTTGCGGAGGCCGCTTCTTTGCATGAAAGGGCTCTCTCAATTCAGAAACAGTCTTTCAGCCCAAATCATTTCCTTGTCGGTCTTGAACTCAACAATCTTGCCAATTTGCAAAAAAGCATGGGTTCTTTTGAAAAAGCAATTCTCCTGTCCGAGCGGGCACTTGCCATCTTGGAGGGATCTCTCGGCCCGGGACACCCACATGTTGTCGCCTGCTTGCGAAATACAGCATGGCTTTGGACTTCTTTGAGATCCCCGGGCCAGGCCCGCCCATTGCTCGAACAAAGTCTTTTCTTGACTCTGGCTCACCTGTCCCAAAACATGGGATCCATGACCGAGGCCGAGCGTTTTCGATACTTGGCGATCCAAACAGGCCCCGAGCCCCTCCTCCTCAACCTCATCGCGATGGAGAGCGGGAGAGAGGGGCGGGGGTGCGTGAAGTTGGATTCCGATTCCGTGGCAATTCTTGTTCGAGAGCACGCCCTCGAGGCCAAGTCAGGGTTGAATCCAGAGACTGAGTTCCAGATTTTCGAATTCCAAATCGAGGGGCTTTGGGAAGAGATGGGAATTCAGCTGATTGCAGTTGACTATCTCTCTCCTGATGGCCAACCATTCAACCAGGCTTTGTACATCGTCCGCGGCGGTTCCCTGTCCCCCTTTGCTTCTTCCTTTGGAGGATTCGGCCTCATGTCGACCGTGCTCTTGGATGGCGCGCTTTATTACTCCTACTCTTGGGGATCTGGCGTGCACCGAAGTTGCCTAGGCCGAATTTCCCTGGAAAAGGGCGAGTTGCAGATTTGTGAAACGCAAGAGTTCCTATTTTCAGATTTATTTCTTCGTTCCGTCAAAGGGAGAATTCGGGTAGAAATCGGAACCTACTATGCCCCCAACGCTTGGCAGGACGGACAACCCGTTGGTTGGCTTGAATATCGAGAGTCAGCCCTGCTTCTTGTGGATGATGCCGGTGCGGAAATCTCACCCGCAATATTTGCTGAGGCGCAGAAATGAAAGGCAGAAAGGCGCGATAACGCCCATGGCCCGTGATTTATGTGGCAGAATGGCCAATACGCCTCTCCGGAATTATGCCTCGCATCCCACTAACCCTTTCCCTCCTAGCTCTTCTCGTCTCTGCGGCGCCTAGCTTGGCGCAGGCAATGACTGTCCCGCAAAACAGCGGGACCCCATCGTCGGTCATATTCACTCCGTCAACCCAGCAACCGAATTCTGATGGCGTGGTCACTTA
>DCAK01000094.1:2654-2949 GCA_002311925.1 Planctomycetes bacterium UBA1135 | reverse complement strand
TCAGGTCCGCTTTACTCCAATCGCAGGCATGTCGGGGCCCTTGCTCCAGCTGCGTTATGTCGCCGCCGTTCAGTGGGGGACCACGGTGGACATGGATATAGCCATTTGCGATTCCGCAGGTGTCGAAGTGGCCTCTATGACAGGTATCACTGCTGTGATTGATACCAGCAACTGGCAGGTTGTCGATGTTTCCTCGCTGAACTTTGTCCCAGGCAGTGACGATTTCTACCTGGAACTGCGCCCATCAAGCCCCTGTGCGGGGTCGAACGGCTTTACTATCCCATTCAGCACGACG
>DCAK01000094.1:2257-2509 GCA_002311925.1 Planctomycetes bacterium UBA1135 | reverse complement strand
GAATCGTGATCAGTTCATCCGTGCTGTGATTGCGACAGCCTCTCCACCGACGCTTTCTGTCAGCAACTTAGTGGCAGGGCAAGCGGCACTTGTGGAGGTAAGAAACGCAACACCCAACAACCGCTCCCACTTCGCATGGTCTATCCACGGCGGAGGACCTATCTCCACCCCATTTGGGGATGCACTCCTGACGCCGCCTTATCAACTAAGACTATTGCAGACAGACGCGAATGGTTATGCGTCTTACACGGC
>DCAK01000094.1:0-2139 GCA_002311925.1 Planctomycetes bacterium UBA1135 | reverse complement strand
CCTTGATGCTGGTTGTTCAGTAGTTCCCTGGAGGTTATTGAGGGTGTGTGCGGAACATGGGTAGCACGTTTTGGGAATTCAATCCCTTGCCTCTCAGGGGATGGGGACACTCACCGCATTGGAAAACGCCGCTTCGGGTGTTCTGTAGGCAAGCACTCCCTGCAAATGCACGGTGCGGCCGGAGAGGGGTGGATTATTGGGGACATCGGCGGGAATCTCAGCTCGGCCGTCAGCTGCCAGTTGGCCGGACATTAAGATTCGTGGATTTTGAAGCCGCAATTCACCTTCAATGCCTGGAACTGGAACCCCAGGAATCTTTGAAAAAGACCAGATGAGGGCCCAGGTCGCCTGCTCGGGGCCGTCCAGGCAAAAGAGCACCTTGGAGCCCAGAGATGCTTCTCCCCAGAGGCCCAAGGTTGAAAGGGCGTTGTAGGTTCGAAGTACGAAGTCGTCCAGGCAAGCTTCTGAGCCAAGCGAACCATCCAACCGGGCTCCAAAGGAAGGTGAGCAGAGCTAACCAATGACTGCCTTAGAAGATGGATCGGAATTTGGAATCACTGATAGAATCTGGCACATTTAAATCCTTACCCGGCCGAATGACCATGAAAAACCACCTTGTACTAGGAAGTCTGTTTCTCTGTTTTTCGTCTTCCCTTTTCGGGCAGTCCACTTGGCTTGTTGATCAAAGTGGGGGAGGCGACTTCCTAGGAATCCAGGAGGCCATCAACGACCCTCAAGTGGTTTCGGGTGATGAGGTTCTTGTTTTTCCTGGAACATATTTCGAGAACGTCGACTTTCTTGGAAAAGAAATTCTCGTCGTGAGTCAGCAGGGGCCTTCCGTGACTACGATTGACGGCGGCGGGTGGTTGGGGGGAGGCACGGTGGTTTCCTTTGTTAATGGAGAAGGGCCAGGAGCTCGCTTGAACGGATTCAGAATTAGGAGAGGAGATGGAGAACTCCACTGGCCCGCTCAAGGGGGAGGCATTCACTGTGAGGGTTCTGGGCCTGTAATCTCCAACTGTTCAATCGACAGCAATGACGCCCCCAACGGCGGCGGCGTTTTACTCCTCCAATCTAATCTGGTTTTCAATGATTGCTCTTTCATCAGCAACTATGCGAGCGAAAATGGAGGTGGAATTTTGGCCGTCGAATCTAGTGTCCTATTTAACAATTGTGAGGCCATCTTAAATAGTGTGTGGCAATCTAGTCCCGCTGGGGGCGGTGCGGGGATTTATCTACTGCGATCGACGAGCGAGATGATTGACTGCTACATGAGCTATAACGATTGTTACGGGGACGGGGGAGCGATTTATGCCCAGAATTCGACCCTGACGATTCAAGATTCCGAATTTTATCGGAATCAGTGCGGAGAGAGAGGGGGGGCTCTTTTCGGGAATCAGTCCAACTTTTTCATAAATGATGCAATCTTTGAAAGGAATGATGGCTACAACGGCGGAGGTGGGGCCCTCTACGCATTAGAAACCAATTTCTCCATTCGGGATGTTTTTTTTCACTGGAATGAAGGGGCCGCCGGTGGAGCCATCTTCTTTACTTCGCCGGGAGTTGCGTGCAATGGCTCTCTTGTGAACTGTCTCTTTTTGGGCAATGAGACTACTTACAGTGGCTTGGGCTGGGGAGGAGCAATTACAGAATCCTCTGATGGGCAAATGCAAGTCCTGCATTGCACATTTGCGTACAACGATTCCGCCCATCGTGCCGGTTCAATTGCCTCTGACCCTGTCGGTCCAACCACCGTCGTCAAAAGTTGCATTTCTTACCTGAACTCAGCGGCCAACGGCGGCACGGACCTCGTCGGGGTCTTCGATGTCTCCTTTTCCTGCATCCCAGGAAGCTGGCCGGGAACAGGGAACATCTCTCTTGACCCTCGATGGGTCAATGCTGGAAACGGAGACCTTCACCTGAAGCAGACTCCGACCCACACTCTCCAAAGCCCGTGTGTTGACGCTGGGGACCCAGCGTTTGCTCTGAATTTGGGGACAACCCGTTCGGACGAAGTCTGGGACTCTGGGATCCCTGATATGGGGTATCACTACCCCATGGATTCCCCCGAGGTCTCCATTTCAAACCTAGTCGCCGGGCAAACCGCCACGCTTCAAGTTGACAACTGCTATATGGGAG
>DCAK01000060.1 GCA_002311925.1 Planctomycetes bacterium UBA1135 | reverse complement strand
ATGGGAGTGGAGGTGAAGGGCTGATGGCAAGCCGTCGCACATCTTCCAACGCAGCCCTGGTCGACAAGGAGAAGGGCTACCCCTTGGCGGAAGCCATGGAGGTTCTCGGCTCCTGCGCGAAGGCGAAGTTCGATGAAACCGTCGAAATGGCCTTGCGCCTCGGAGTCGACCCCAAGAAATCCGACCAGATGGTCCGCGGGGCCGTCAGCCTTCCCCACGGTCTGGGCAAGTCCGTCCGTGTCATCGTTTTCGCCGAAGGAGACGCGGCCGAACAGGCGGCGGAAGCCGGCGCCCTTGAGGTGGGGGGAGAGGATTTGGCGAAGAAAATCGAGGAAGGCTGGAGCGAATTCGATGTGATCATCGCTCACCCCTCCATGATGAAGGTGGTGGGTCGTCTCGGTCGGGTTCTCGGCCCGTCCGGCAAGATGCCCTCCCCGAAATCCGGAACGGTCACCGCGGAAGTCGCCAAGGCAGTCTCCGAATTCGCGGCCGGCAAGGTCGAATTTCGGGCCGACGCGGCGGGCATCGTTCATGTCCCCATCGGTAAGGCATCCTTCAGCGGCGAAAAGTTGGCGGAAAACGCCACCGCCCTTCTCGAGCATGTTCTTGCCATGAAGCCGGCTTCTTCCAAGGGGCCGTTCTTCCAGACCATCACCGTTTCCTCCACCATGGGACCCGGCATCAAGGTCAGGTATGAAATCTAATGGCAAGCGTTCTCAATACTTGGTTGGCAAAGGAATACATCGACCTGGTGGGCAGCCAGGAAGGCGTGGTTGTGCTCGGCCTCCATGGGTTGACCGTGAAAGAAACCCAGCAGGTCCGGAATGCCATTCGTGAAGCCGGCGCAAGCCTCCGCGTGGTGAAGAATCGCATCGCCAAGACCGCCCTCGCCGAGGCAGGCATCGGCATCGATGAATCCGCTTGGGATGGGTCCTGCGCCATTCTCGTCGGAGACGCAGAAGCAACTCTGGGAGCATCCAAGGCAATCCGGGCCATGTTCAAGGGAGACGCCGCCGAGCGCCTTCGATTCCAAGGAGCCCTTCTTGACGGCTCCCTGATGGACGCTGCCCAAGCTTCCCTGATTCCCTCGATGCCCGACCGCCAGACCCTCCGGGGTCAGCTGGCGACCTTGTTGATTGGGTCCGCCCGGCAACTCGCAACTCTTCTCTCCGAGGTTCCCGCCTCGACCGCCCGAGCGATTTCCGCCCGGGTGGACGGCGGGGAGGCTGATTCCTAGGCCTCCCCTTCCTTCCTCAACCCAACCCAACCAACCCCGAAAACAATGTCCGAAGAAACCCAAGCCACCGTGGAACTCGAAAAGGATCTCGAAGACATCTTCGGCCAGCTGGACGCCCTGCCCATCGGCAAGGCCGCTCAACTGGTGAAGGCGATGGAAGAGCGCTGGGGAGTCAGCGCCTCCGCTCCCGTTGCCGTTGCCGCCGCAGGAGGCGGTGGCGGAGAAGATGAAGTTGAAGAGAAGACGTCCTTCGACGTGATTCTCGAGAGTTTCGGCGAAAAGAAGATCGACGTCATCAAGGCGGTTCGCGCCATCACCGGCCTCGGTCTGAAGGAAGCCAAGGATCTTGTCGAGTCTGCTCCCAAGGCCGTCAAGGAAGGCGCTTCCAAGGAAGACTCCGAGGAGATCAAAGCCAAGCTCGAGGAAGCTGGCGCTTCCGTCAAACTCGCCTAATCGGAAGCAGCTTTCCTTGCTTCCGGCTGGCCGAACAAACTCCCCCCTCCACCGCTTTCCCGGCGGTGGCGGCCCGGGCGCGTCTCGTTCACACCGTCCCCTTGGCCAGACCTTTTGCCCCCTTTCCGTTCGAATCTAAACTGGCATGAATTCCACCACCGTCGAACCCCTCCCAATCCGCGACTTTCGCTCCTTCCAGTTCAAGGACGAGTCGGTCCTGCCCGGGCTTTCGGATTTGCAGACCCGTGCCTACAGCGAATTTCTCCAGCTGGGGGTTTCCCCCAAGAGGAGAAAATTGCAGGGAATGGAAGCCCTGTTCAATGACGCCTTTCCCATCGAGAGTCACGACAAGAGCATGGCCCTGGAATTTCACGGCTATTCCCTGGGTCGGCCCCGCTACCAGCCGGACGAGTGCCGGGAACTGAAATACACCTACGCATACCCCTTGCGGGTCCGCGTTGGCCTGAGGATAGGGGAGGAAAGCATCGAGGAGGACATCTACCTGGGCGAAGTCCCCGTGATGATGGGTGGCGGAGAATTCATCATCAACGGTTCCGAGCGGGTCATCGTGGCCCAGCTTCACCGTTCTCCCGGCATCGACTTCTCCGTTGAACTTCACTCCGGAGACAAGAAGCTTCACTCCGCTCGACTCATCCCCGTCCGTGGTTCCTGGGTTGAAATCATGGTTTCGGCGAAGGGCTCTCTCCAAACCCGCATTGACCAGCAGGGGAAATTTTCGGCTCTGACCCTGTTGCGGGCCATGGATCCCGATTGGGGAACCGACGATCAGGTTCTGCGCCTCTTCTACCCCGTTGAAACTCTCGCCAAGGGCAAGAAGACCCGCGCCAAGTACGCCGCCGAACTGGAGGAGAGGGTTTCCCTCGGCCAAGTGCGTGACAATCGAACCGGTGAAGTCTGGGTCGAAGCCGGCCAGTTGATTTCCCCCGAGGCTGCAGAGCGCTTGGCGGCTTCCGACATCAAGGAAATTGAAGTCGTTTCCACCGACCCTGCCCACCGGGAGGATTTCCCCTGGATGGACGACACCCTCATCCTGGATTCCCTCAAGGAGGACACTTCCACCAGTCACGAGGAGGCCTTGGCCGCCATCTACGCCAAGCTGCGCCCAGGCAACCCCATCCAGCTCGAGAAGGCTCGCGAACTCCTCCAGGATCGTTTCTTCGACTCCCAGCGCTACAGCCTGGGTCGCGTTGGTCGCTTCCGCATCAGCCGGAAATTCCGCCGCCCCAAGGAGGCGGACCGGGGTCCCACCACCCTTCTTCCTCAGGATTTCCTGGACTCCATGAAGTACATCCTGGGTCTGCGGGCTGGCATCGGCGAGACCGACGACATCGACCACCTCGGGAACCGCCGGGTTCGCACCCTTGCCGAGCTTGCCAGCGAAGAATTCCGCAAGGGCCTCCTGAAGGTTTCCCGCGCGGCCGTGGATCGCATGTCGCAACAGAACGACAATGAGACCCTGACCCCGAGAACCCTGGTGAATGCCAAGGCCTTTTCCACGACCGTGGACCAGTTTTTCGCCCGCGGAGAACTCAGCCAGGTCGTCGACCAGACCAATCCCCTTTCCCAGCTGGCTCATGAGCGGCGCCTTTCCGCTCTCGGGCCGGGTGGCTTG
>DCAK01000113.1:1179-3738 GCA_002311925.1 Planctomycetes bacterium UBA1135 | reverse complement strand
AGAAACCCGCCCTCCCCAGCCCAGGGCCGACCCCGCCATGAGGAACGGACCCGAATTTCCGAAGGTCCAAGTACCACTGAAAATCCTCCAAGGGGAGATTGTGGGCAAGAATGCGCTCCAAAAGAGCGTCGTGGTCGTCCTCGCGGACCGCCCCGCCGACAATTTCCCCGGCCGTGGGCGCGATGACATCGACACCGAGCACCTTGGTCGCGTCCGCAGGGTCGCGCTTCATGTAGAAGGCCTTGGTTTCCACCGGCCAATGGGTGACCATGACCGGACATCCGAAATGCTCGCCGAGGGCAGTTTCATCCGGCGCCCCGAGGTCGTCGCCGGCCTGGAAATCTGATTCATGGACCCCGTCCTTCTGCCAGCCCGACAGCAGGGCGGCGGCCTCATCGTAGGTCATGCGGGGCCAGTCCTGGTCCCAGGCCAACAGAACGGCAGGGTCGCGGTCAAGGTCGTCGAGGTCGGCGGCGCACTTTTCAAGGACTTCCCGAATGGCGTGGCGCACCAGACCCTCCGCCAGGTCGCAGATTTCATCCAGCCCAGCCCATGCGATTTCGGGTTCCAGCATCCAGAATTCAGTCAAATGGCGACGGGTCTTGGACTGTTCAGCCCGAAAGACGGGGCCGAAACAGTAGACTTTGCCGAGAGCCATGACCGAGGCCTCCGCGTAAAGTTGACCGGATTGGGTCAGGAAGGCCGGATTTCCGAAATAATCGGTTTGAAAGAGGGTGGAAGTCCCTTCGCAGGCGTTGGGGGTGAAGATCGGTGAATCCATGCAGTGGAATCCCTCACCGTCCAGGTAATCCCGAAAGGCTTGAATGACTCGGGAACGGACCCGCATCAGCGCCGATTGCCGCTTGGACCTCAGCCACAGGTGCCGATTGTCCATCAGGAAACCGGGCCCGTGCTCCTTCTTGGTGATGGGGTAAGGCGCCGCGATTTGGGTGATTTCCAGGTCGTTGACCGCCAATTCAGCTCCGCCGGGGGCCCGGTCATCCAGCTTCACGGTCCCCGTCACTTTCAGGCTGGATTCCTGCGTCAAGGTCTCCGCCCGAGCGAAAACATCCTCGGCGACCTTGTCCCTGGCCACAACGCATTGGGCGATTCCGGTTCCGTCCCGGACGAGAAGAAAGAGAAGGCCGCCCTTCCCTCTGCGATTGAACAGCCACCCTTGGAGGGTGGCAACCTCGCCCCCCCTGGAGGCCAGGCTGCGAATGGGAACGGTGGAAGACAAGGGATTCAGGGAAAGGCGGTGTAGGAAGGTTCGAGATGGGCTTCCACCACATCCTCGCCCAGAATGCGCAAGTGACCCTGAATCAGGACCCCCCGCCGCACCGCCCGCACCGGGACTTCGACTTCGTTCCCTTCCAGGGCGTCTTCGTCCGCCTGGATTTCAATGCCCACGTATTCCTCCGCGCGAAGCCAGCGGATGGCCAACGCGGCTACCGCTTCGGCCCGGGTCGGGGCAGGGGCGTCGGCCTGGGCGGGAGAAGCTGAGAGAGATTCCACCCGGTCCAGGCCCTCCTGAATGCGGGCGATTTCATGCAGGATTTCCTCGCGGTCGAAGGCCTCCACCGCCTTCACGAGGGCGTTGAGACGGTCCGGGACCAGCGACAGGGGTCTGAAATCTCGCAATTCCTCCTCCAATCGATTCAGGCGAAGCCTGAGCCAGAAAATGGCGCCTCCGCCAAGGGCGAGCGCCAGCACAAGAAGGCCAATCAGGGTAGTTTCCATCCGTGAAGAAGCGGTTCGGGGCACAGGTTACCGATGCCTGGAAGCCAAGGCCATGCCCCCTATGGCCGCCTCCGAAGTCCAGCAGCGGCCGACCCCTTAGGATGCGCGGCCGTCGTGCGGACCCGTCTCCTCTTCGCGGGCATTTTCGCCCTCTTCTGCATTCCCGTCCTTGGCTTTCAAGCCGACGCGGTGACGGTGGAGACTTTGGCCGTTCAAAACCTGGTCAAACGCCTTGAGGCCCCATCCTCGGCCCGCTGGCTCGACCTGGCATGGGCCATGGAAGGGGACGAAGAGGGTGAAGCCCGTGAAGACGCTCTCCGCTCCGCTCTTCGCCTTCAATCGGAAGTTCCGATCTTGCGACGCTCCGACGACATTTTCCGGATCCCGTTCACCGGGACCGAAGGCGGCGGGGTTCTTCGCCTCAGCGTGGTGAAGGAAAAGGATGCGGGGACGGTGGCCTTCTATGACTCCGACGGGAATTTGTACTCCCTTTCCCGATTCGAGCCTCAACCCGCCCAGCGAGTTCTTGGCAGCCGCCGCGCCCTCATTCCACCCCTCCTTGCCATCCTCCTGGCCTTCATGGTCCGGAACACCCTGTTGTCCCTCTTCGCCGGGGTTCTCGCAGGGGGATTGCTTCTCGCCCAGGCGGGAGGAAATCCATTTTCATTCCTTTCCATCGTTTTCGGGGACATCCTTATCGACGGGATTCTCAACAACCCCGAACAGGGCGATTTCTATCGCCACATCCTTGGCTTCGTTCTCTTTCTCTCCGCCCTTGTGGCGGTTCTCACCCGGATGGGAGGTGTGGCGGGGATGGGG
>DCAK01000113.1:303-1080 GCA_002311925.1 Planctomycetes bacterium UBA1135 | reverse complement strand
TCGTCTTCTTCGACGATTACGCCAACACCGTCCTGGTCGGCAATTCCTGCGGCCCCCTCTTCGACAAGCTGAAAATCAGTCGGGCCAAGTTGGCCTACATCGTGGACAGCACCGCCGCCCCCATCGCAGGCGTGGCCTTGATGAGCACCTGGGTGGCCTACCAAATCAGCACCTTCGCCCCCCAGCTTCCCACCGTTGGTATGGCGGAATCCGAGGGTTACGCCCTCTTTCTGCAGACCATTCCCTATCGCTTTTATTGCTGGTTCGCATTGATGACGGTCGGCCTGGTGATTCTTCTCAAGCGGGATTTCGGCCCGATGTGCAAGGTCGAGGAAGCTGCCCGGTACGATGTCGACCACACCAGCTTGGATGTCGAAACGAGTCCGGAAGGACGCATTGAAGCCGCTCCGTGGGCACCGGCCCGTTGGTTCAACGGGGTGATTCCCCTGGTCACCATGCTGGGTTCCACCGCCTTGCTCCTCTGGTATTCCGGAGTTTCCGCCCTTTCCGGGCAGGAATTCAGCGTCCAGGAAATCCTCGGGGCGTCCGACAGTTCCTGGGCTATTTTTTACGGGACCCTCTCCGGCCTCGTGGTCGCCATGACGCTTGCAGTAGCCCAGAGGATTCTTTCCCCCTTGGAGACTCTCCTCACCGCCACCCGCGGGCTGAAGACCCTCTTCAAGGACGGAGTTCTCATCCTCCTGCTGGCCTGGTCCATCGGCGCAGTCTGCGACAGATTGGGAACGGCCGACTATCTGGTGGCGGTCTTTCAGGATC
>DCAK01000113.1:0-231 GCA_002311925.1 Planctomycetes bacterium UBA1135 | reverse complement strand
GTCTTTCAGGATCTCCTCCACCCCTATTGGCTGCCGGTGATTCTCTTCCTGACCTCCTGCTTCGTCGCTTTCGCGACCGGAAGTTCCTGGAGCACCATGGCCATCATGCAACCCAATGTCGTCCTTTTGGCCTGGAGCCTTGGAGACGGAACCCCGATTGGGTCGGAGGGGCTTCTCATTCTCTCCATCGGCTCGGTGTTGGAGGGGGCCATCTTCGGGGACCACTGCTCC
>DCAK01000021.1:41572-41888 GCA_002311925.1 Planctomycetes bacterium UBA1135 | reverse complement strand
CCAAATCGGCGAGCTCGGCCTCGAAAGGGCGAAGAAGGGCCCCGTCGATGACCAGATTTTCGCCTCCGGGCAAAGCCACTGAGGTCGGGGTCAAAGAAAAGCCTCCAGGAAGGAGGGGCCCCGGGTGACCAGGGTCCAGCCCAGGAAGACCACCAGAACGAGGATGGCCAGAACCATGGACCCGATCCAGGCCCGGGCCTTGGGGCCACGGGGAAGGTCGGACCCCAGGTAGGCGGCGCTCGCCTGCAACTTGACGAAGCCCAGGTAGGCCAGGGGGAGAAGAAAACCGCACAGCAGGGTGGTGGGAACCGCGACC
>DCAK01000021.1:18880-41444 GCA_002311925.1 Planctomycetes bacterium UBA1135 | reverse complement strand
GACCCCGGGAACGGGGAGCAGGCAAGCGAGCCGATAGCGCGAGCTTCCGAATTTCCACCCGAACACCTCCATGGCCACGAAACCGCAGCAGACCATCTGCAGGATGATGGAGGAGAGAGCCATGCCCAGGATGCCCAGGTTGAAAACTAACCGACCGATTCCAGGGCCGATGGTTCCGGCCAGGACCTTGGAAGCTTCGACGGGGCTCAGGTTCTTCCCGGAGAATTCCACGCCGCCATAGTGAAAGGTGTTGGCGGTCGCGATGACCATCAGTCCGGTGGCCAAAAGGTAGGGAAGGAACATCCCCGCGAAGAGGTCGAAGCGGGCAAGGCGACGATGGGCGCGTCCCCATCCGCGCGCCAGAAGAGAATAGGGATAGAGAAAGAGCATGTTGGCTCCGACGGCGGCGGCCAGCCCTCCCACCACCACGGTGAGAGCGGAAACTCCTGATTCACTTTCTGGAAGAGACGGGATGAATCCAGCCAACAGGGCCATGGGGTCGTGGATTCCGGTTCGCAGAACCACGAGCCCGAAACATCCCACGATGCCCCAGACCAGGACCTTGAGAGAGCCTTCGAACCAGGCCAGCAGCTTGCGGGAACGGCCATAGGCGAGGGCCCAAACCACCGCGCTCCCGAGAAGAATTCCTCCGCAAATCCAGCGCGGAAGAGCGAATCCGGCCGCTGCCCCCATGTCCTCCAGAACTGCCGCACCCAGGGAATACTGGGCAAAATGCCAGATGATGGAGGAAAAGACCGCCCCCCCGGCGAAGGCCCAGGCGAAGACCGGGCCGGCGTGCTCCTTCATGGCGAGGAAGGGCCGTTTGCCCGTGCTGAGGGTCTGGTGGGCAACCGCGGAAAACATCACCACCCCCAGAATCATCGAGAGCGGGGCCACCCAGATGAGGCGATACCCGAAGGCGGCGCCGGCAAAGAGCATGGTGGCTGCGGTGCCTCCCCCAAGGGTGAGGGCGCTTTGCAGATATCCGGGTCCGCCCTTCTGCAGAAAGGAAACCCAACTTCGCCAAGCCGGAAGAGATTCCTGGGCCTGCAGCCAAGCCGTTTCCCGAGCCAGGGTTTCGCGGTCGGGAGGGTCCACGGAGGGAAGCCCCTCAAAGGTTTCCGACGATGATTGGTTCATCTCCTTTTCGGGCGCATGGCCCGGATGACCTTGGCTTCCGGGAGGGACCGGAAATGGGGGTCGAGGGGGTAGCAACCGCTGGGCATCCCGTTCCGAGGGCCGGTGGTGCAGTCGGAAAAGGTCCGGCAGATGCTCTTGGTGCGCAGGGGGCGACCCGCCAACAGGTCCATGGGGAGTTCGGGATAGGAAAGCACCATGCGACCCAGGCCGACGAAATCAACATGGCCTTCACGCACTTCGTGCTGGGCGACATGAGGGAGCCATTCCTGAAGGTAGGTGTAGCCGGAGCCCACGAACAACAGGCCGGGAAACTCCTTCTTGCAGGCCCGGACGGCGGCGATGTGGGCGGCGACCGATTCCAGGGGATCGGAGGGTGACATGTAACCGTCGCTTGGCGGAAAGGCAGCGGGCCGCTGGGCGTGCGGGCAGTAGTAGGGAGACCCCACCGTGAGGTTCACCAGGGAAATCCCCAGCTCTTCGAGCAAAGCGAAGAAACGGAAGGGTTCGGTGAAATCGGGCCGAAAGGGGTCGGCCGCGTCGAGGCCGAAGGCGGATTCGTAAGGGAGATTCCCGTCCAGGCCATCGGGTTCCCCCACTCCATCGGCCCCGGCGGTGAAGGGAAACTGGTCTGTCACCGAAAGGCGGACACCAACCTCCAGACCCGGGACGGCTTCGCGGATGGCCGCGACCGTTTCTCGAAAGAGCCGGGTCCGACCCTCAAAATCCCCCCCCCAGGGCCCCGGACGGGACCGGGCGGACAGGAATTCGTGGAGCAGGTACCCGTGGCAGCATTTCACGTCCACGAACTTGAACCCGGCATCGGAGGCCAGGACCGCCGCGGAGGCGTACTTCTGGGGAAGGGCGGCGACCTCTTCGTCGGTGAAGACCGCATCGTCGGAATCCACCCCGACCCGGGCGTCCAGAACGGGGTGGCGATAGGCGACCCGCGGAGAGGGTCCGTCGGGGGTGGGCCGGGACCAGCGTCCCGAATGGGTCAACTGGAGGCCGGGCAGAAAATCCCGGTCGCCGACTCCGGCCTCCCCCCTGCCGACGAGGAGGGTGGCCATCAATTCCTTGAGGCCCTCTCCCGCAGCGTCGCTGCTTCCTTGGTGGAGTTGGTTCGGGTTGGCCCGACCCTCCGGAACGACCGCGAATGCCTCCCCGCCCCAGAGCAGAGCCGCCCCGCTCAATCCAAAGCGATGCCAGCGGCGCAGGGTGGCTTCGGAGGGAAGGCCGTCCGAAGTTCCATCCCACCCCTCCATGGGGTGGATGGCGAATCGGTTCGAAAGGGTGAGGCCGCCCGCCTCGATGGACTGGCCCATGGGTCCGGAGGCGTCCAAGGGCTCCGGGTCGCAACCCAGGGAAGGGTCGATTTCCTTGAGCCGAGCCTCGAAGGAGGCGGCGTCTGAAAAAGAACCCGGGAGGCGGAATTTGGTCATGGGGACAGGGCGCAGCCGAATCCTGGGCAATGTACCGACGAAAGGTCGAGCTTGCCGCCCTTCACCCTCAAGGCGATGGTTTCCTCCTCCCGGTGGTAGAGCCCCGGATGCTTTTCCAGGGCGGATTCGGCGAATTCCCGGGGGAGATGGTCAAGCCCGCGGAAATAGTGGTGCCCGTTGCGCTCCACATGGGGAATCCCGAGAGAAGCCATGAGCGCCAGGTCCTGCTGGAGGGCGCGAACCGGCAGGTTGGTGAGGTCTTCGCCCGATTGAAAGAGACCCCCTCCGCGGACCTGGCACAAGCCTCGGTTGAGCAGGGCACGGAAGACTCCCTTGCAGGCCTTGACGGAAATTCCCCGGTAACCGATGGCGACCGCCTCGGGAAAGGCCCAGGTGTCGAAGTCGGCTTCGTCCACGAGGAGAGGCGCGAAGGCTGANNCCTTGTGGGCGGCGGGGTCGAAGGTCTTCTCGCGCTTGAGGGGTTGTTCCACGAACAACAGGCCCTGGAGAAATTCTTCGCCTCCGGGGGAGGCGGCAAGGCCTTCCAAGAGGTCGGCCAGGGGTTCGAGGCTCACGAACTGCTCGTTTCCGTCCAGGGTGAAACGCGCGGGGCCCTCCACCTCCGCCTGGAGGACCGCGGCAATTTCCCGGAGACGATCCAAATCCTCCTCGGCTCCTCCCCCCACCTTGATCTTGAAGAGGGTCAAGCCGTAGCGGCGGATGTCCTCGGCCAACGAGCCGGGGAAGCCGTCCTGGGGGCCCCCGCCGTCCGTTTCCCGGAGTGCGTCCAGAAGACCCACCGTGTGGCGGAGCCCGATGGAGGATGCGGGTGTTTTCTCCAATCCCGAGGCGAGGTCCCAGCCGGCAAGCTCGGGATGAATGGTATTCGGGCGGAAACCGAACAGGTCGCCACGAAGAGCGTCGTGAAAGGAAACGCCATGCAGGCGGCAAACGGCGTCCATGGCCGCCCTTTCCAGGAGGGCGACCCCGAAACCCCGAACCAGGAGGTCGGAAGCATCCTTGGGTTGGTTCCCCACCCGGCCCGCGTGGAGCTGGTGCCATAAATCGAAGACCGTGGCCGCTTCCAGGGATTTCCCCAATTCGAAGGCCCCTTCGGCACTGGCGGCAAGGGCGGCGGAATCTTCTTCGGGGCTTTTTGCGGGGTCCTTTTCAAACCACTTGGGAACCAGTAAATCGGACGATGCCCCTTGCGCCGTTGCGCCGTCCTCAGTGGTCACCGTCACGGTGAGGGTGGCGAGCGGAGCCTCGGTCAGGGTGTGGATTCCGAACCGGAAGGGAATCCGGGTGCGGCAAGGCAGGAGATCGAGAGCGGCCTCCGCAATCTGGAAACGAGGGGCGGAAGTCACTCGGAAAGAGGGGAACGCCTCCCACCAGCGCCTGCCAATCGAGAATCCAGGTCGTCCAACTTGAAGCGGACCGAAAGAATCCAGGGAGATTCCCCCTGCGTCCAATGCCCGTAGGTGGTGCAGACGAAGGTCCCATCGGGGAGAATTTCGACCCCTGGGTAGGCGCAATCCCAGCGATGCAGGTTGTCCTTGAGACGCACCCGGTACTGACCTTCGCGGCCCCTTTCGATGTCCTCGAAGGTCCCGACCCAGCCGACCCAATCTCCCTGGGTTTCGGATTTGCGCGCCGTGTCGCGGAAGCTGATGAAGAGCCGACCGTCGGGGGCGTAGCGAGCCGTATGGCGGTCGCCTGTCAAGGCGGCTGGCAGTTGGCGGGGTTTCGACCATGTGACCCCTTCGTCCTCGGAAAACATCACGAAGCCGTTGAATGTCCGACTGTTTTCGCGAAACAGGACCGCAAGCTTCATGCCGTCCGGAGAGCGCACGATGCCCGGCTCGCAAAGGTGGGCCTTGGGATGCGAGGCCACCCTCGTCGGCTTCCCCCAGGTCAGGCCCCCGTCCTCGGACCAGATTTGGTAGACATGAAAGGGATGGCCGTCGGAGGGTCGGTACTGCGCAGGCATGAACCGCCCATCGTCGTGAAAGAGGGCGAAATGCCTGCCGTCGGCGGTGGGTTCAATGTCGGCGCAGGAAACAATTCCCCCGTAGTCCCCTATGGACTCCAATTCGGACCAGGTCACCCCGTCATCCTCGGAAGAAGCGAGGCGAATGGACCTCAGCCCTGAAAACATGATGAAGCGTCTTTTCCCATCGCGGTCCACCGTTCGGTAGAGGGTGGGGACCTCGGTGGAGGTGGCCCAGGACTCGGGGGTGGGCAAGCGGTCCGACCAGGTCCTGCCGCCGTCCCCGCTTCGCTTCATCACGATGGCGCCCTTGCCATGGCCCTTGGGGTAGACGGCGAAAATAGTCTTCCCGTCCTCGAGCATGGCCGTGGTGACATGTCCCAGGTACTGGCCCTTCTCCCGGTCCACGACCGTTTGCATGGAAGCCTCCTGGTCGAGGTCGATGGTGGGAATCGAAAAACCCGCTGGCCCGGGTTCCTGGGCGGGCAGGGTCAGGGCGAGAAGGAGAGTGAGCGTCATGGGTTGCAGGGGTCGAGCTGCCCCACCAGGAGCTGCATGCGGGGGTAGTGGAAGGGACCCTTCCAAATCCCCCCCTTGAGGCTGAGGGCAAGGCTACCGTCCCGATGAAGCCACCCGAAGCATTCCCCGTGTTCCGGGTCTCGGTGATGGGAATCGAACCATGCGCCCGCCTGGGCATACCTCTTTTCCCACTTCGAATCGCCCGTGGCGACCCAGGCATGAAGCGCCGCAAGAATCGCCTCGCACTGGGGCCACCAGAATTTCATGTCCTGGTGAACCTCTTGAATGGGCGCCCCGTCGAGCGAAACTGAATGGAAAATCCCACCCGATTCAGGGTCCCAGCCCCGTTTCCAGGACCATTCCGCCATTTCCAGGCCCATGGTCTGAAGGCTTGAATCCGGGTCGCCCTGCGCGTCCCTTCGCCGACGGGCTTCCTCCAAAACGAACCAGGCCCCTTCGAGGGCATGACCTGGTTGCAGAGTGCGGCCCTCGTCGGAATGAACCAAGGCCCCATCCGGGGAGGTGATTTCCAGGACGGCCTCAAGGTCGGGCCGGACGAAGAAGGATTTCATTTCCGAAAGAGCCAGGTCAGCCACTTTCTCCCCCGCCTCCCATCCGCAAGAATCCCGGAGGGCCTGGCTCATGCCGAGGGCGATCAGGGGCTTGGCCAGAGCGCGGGTGGGCCGGGCGTCGGGCTCCCACTTGGGGGGATGACGCCCGGAATCTCCCTCGTTTGCAAGGAAGGCGTCGGCCAATTGGAAGGCCCGCTGGCGCAGGCCCTCATCGCCCTCGTTGGCTGCCAATTCCCCGAAACCCATCGCCGCAAAGGCCTCGGACCATGCGTAGCGACGGCGTCTGAGAATCCTTCCCTCCCGCGTCAACAGGAAGGCCAGTCGACCCCGGTCATCGAAGGCGTGGTCCGCCAGGAAACCGCAACAGGACCGGGCCGCCTCCAGCCACTCCTTCCGTGGTTCCTCGGTGCGGGCCATGCGGCCGAACAGCCAGGCGGCGCGACCCTGCATCCAAACCGCCTTGTCGGTGTCCACCAAGCTTCCATCCCGACCCAAACCGGTGAAAAACCCGCCATGTTCCCCATCGAGACCATGGTTGAGCCAGAAGGGAAGAGTTTCCTCGACCAGGAGCCGTCCATTGAGAGCGCCGAAGGATGTCATGGGGTCGAGGATTTTCCTTCCCGCGAGGAGGAGGGGGCTGCGCTTGGAAGGACGAGGCTCGCAACCCACCCGACGCCGACGCAGGTTCCCATTCCCACGAAGGCGTACCAGAAGGTGTGGAGGTCGGTGGCCATGGAGGCCCATCCCAGGACGAGCGCGGACACGAATGCCCCCACGAGAACTCCGGTGGAATGGGCCCGGCGAGTGAAGATTCCCAGGAGGAAGACTCCGGCGAGGCCGGAGGAAAGCAGGCCGAGAGATTTCAAGAAGAACAGGAAGAGGGAGCGCACATCCCAAGTGGACAGGAGAAGGGCGCATGCGGTTCCGAACAGGCCGGCGACCACGGTCCACCTTCGGGCGAGTTTCAGAATCTCGGAATCCTCGCGAGCTTTCCCGAATCGGCCATGGAAGTCGTTCACCACCACGGTCGAGATGCTGTGCATGGAGGAATCCAGTGAAGACATGGTGGCGGCGAAAAGGCCGGCGATGACGAGCCCGGTCAGGCCAACCGGCATTTCGGCGCCGATGAAAAGGGGGAAGATGCCGTCGTTGGGCATCCCGGTCAGGATTTTCTCAGGTTGGGCCTTGTAGAAGGCATAGAGGCAGGCCCCGAGGATGGGGAACAGGATTCCAGCGGGAATGGAAAGCCAGCCGTTCAACCAGACCCCTCGGGCGGCGGCCTTCTCATCCGGGGTGCTCATGTATCTCTGGATGACCGCCTGGTCGGTGGTGTAGGGGGGAATCATCAGAAAGATAGATCCCAGCAGCAACGACCAGCTGGCCGTCTCGGTCCAGGCGAAGCCTCCGTCCCACAGGAGAAATTTTGCATCTCTTTGGGCCAGTTCCCAAAGGGGGCCAGCCCCGCCGGCCCCGGCGATGGCGATTCCCAGGGCCACCAGGACCCCCCCCACCAGAACAAATACTTGGAGGACATCGGTCCAGACCACGGCCTCCATTCCGCCCAGGGTGGTGTACAGGGTGGCGAGAATTCCCGTGGACAGGATGCAGATTTGGATATCGACGCCCGTGACGGTGGCCAGGGCGAGAGCGGGAAGGAAGACCACGATTCCCATCCGGGCCAGCTGGGCGATGAGAAATGCGCAGCTGCCGAACATTCTCACGGCCAGGGAAAATCGACGCTCCAGGTACTCGTAGGCGGTGGCGAGGGAAAGGCGGCGAAAGACGGGAAGGAAACCGTGTACCACCAGGGGAGCCACGAGGAGGATGGAAATCCAGGTGGGGACATAACGGAGGTCGGTGGCATAGGCCAGGGCAGGCGTGGCCAGGAAAGTAATGGCTGACAACTGGGTTCCGAAAATGGAAAGCCCGGCGGCCCAGCCTGGAATCCTGCGGCCGGCCAGGAAAAAGTCCTGGCTGGCTCGGGTTCGGCGCGCGAAATGGACCCCCATTCCGACCAGGAGAAGAAGGTAGAGGGCAAGAATCAGGAGGTCGAGGGATTGGAGGCCACCGCCCCCCTTGGGAAGATTCGCGGCGAGGACGGAAGGGGTCCGCACCCCGGGCCGGGTTTCCCCGGAAATCAGGACAAAAGATCCCCTCCAAGAAACCATGGGCACCGTGACCACGCCCTCCGGCATGCTGCCGACCCGGGTCCAGGTGTCGGTGATGGTGTGGTAGGTGAGAACTTCACTGGAGAAGCCGGGGTGTTGGTCCTGGGGGGTTCCCCGCAACGACCCGTCATCCCCTGAAAAAAGAAGGATGTGGGACTGCCCCGCCGGGTAAATCCCGGCCGCCGCCTTGGGGGCGGGAAGGTCCGCGAGCGCGCGCCACCCCTCTCCCGGCAGGAAAGCCCACGCATCCGAAAGAATCCCCTCGTCGGGGTGTTCCCCGCCGAAAACGAAAAAGCCCTCTCTTCCATCCCCGAGGGTCTGCACGGTGGCGGCCGCCTTGATGCGGGCGCCTCCCGGGCAGGGAGCTTCCACTTGCCAGCCTAGTTCGGGTTGGTCGAGGTCGAGGGACCAGAATTCCGGGGTCAGGTCGCGTCCGTCCGCATCCGACTGGCCGGGGAGGAGGAAGAGGGAGTTGCCGATTTTTCCGGCGCAATGAAAGGAGGAACGCTGGGGAAGCGGAGGGAATTCCTCGACGGAGATGTTTTCTCCGTCCCAGGAGAGGCTGAAAACGGACGCAACGCTTCCTCCCGAATCTCGTCCCCCGACCACCAGAAAACCGTTCCGCCATGGAATGGAGCTCCCGTAGGCCAGGGGAGCGGGGAGTTGCCCGACCGCTTCCCAATTCCCTGCAGGACCGTCCAAGGCCCAAATCTTGTCGGTCCACACCTTTTCGCCACCCTCCCATGGGGGGGCATTGGGAAAATCGGCGCCGCCGGCGGCAAGGAGAGTTTCCTCAGGACCAACCACTCCCGCGAACATTCCCCCGAAACCTCGGCCGTCGGCGAGAGGGGGCAAGCTGGACCACTTGAGTTCACCTTGTTGAAGAAATGCGAGAACAAGGAGAAGGCTCATGAAGTCCCCCCTCCCCAATCGGGATGCCCAAGTCCGCGAAGGATTTCTTCCGCCTCGTCCATTGCCGCCTCGGAAACCGGGACAAGCGGGGGACGGGCGCTGCCAATCTCGACTCCCATCCTTCCCATGAGTTGTTTCGCGGCCGGGAGATAGCCCGCTTTCTGGAGAGCTTCGATGGCCTGAACTCCAAGCTTCTGAAGTCGACCCGCCTCATCCAAAGCGCCCGATTCATGGGCCTCGATCAAGGCCAGGTGAAGGGGAGAGGCGAAGTTGTAGGAACTGCCCACGGCTCCTCGACATCCGGCCTGTAATCCTCGAAGGATTTCTTCATCCACCCCGAAGAGGATTTCGACATCCTCCATTGCCAAATTGACGCAGGCCTCTAAATCGTTGAAATCCGTGGATGTGAACTTGATCCCGGCAAAATTGGGAATCTCCTCCGATGCAAGGGGAAGGAAGTCCGCCATGGGGAAGGAGAGGCCGGTGAGAACCGGAATGTGGTAGTAGAAAAAGGGAAGAGAGGCGGCGGGTTCGGCAACTTGGGCGCACCAATCCACCAAAGCACCGAGGCTCGAAGGCTTGAGAAAGGAAGGGGAGAGGGTGGAAATGGCATCCACCCCCAAACTGGCGGCATGCCCCGCCAGGGCGCGGGCATCCTCCAACGCGGAATGCCCGGCATGGATGATGACCTTCAATCCGTTCTGAGAGCCCGCTGTGGACCAGGCATCGGCCAAATGCATTCTCTCGGTGACGGTGAGGGATGGCCACTCTCCGGTGGTGCCACCAACGAAAACTCCCAGTATTCCCCGACCCGCCAGGAAACTCGCCTGGGCCGGGACCGTCTGAACCTTCAAAGCACCGGAGGAATCAAAAGGCGTATGAACCGCCGCCGTGAGGCCGGGAAAATTAGGGCTCAATCCTGGGATTCTCCGCTTTGGAGAAGAGAGGCCGCCGCGGCGTCCAGAAGCCAGGTGGTGGACGGGTGGTCCTGGAGAAAGGAGGCCGGGCAATCAGCAGAGGGGGCTTCCTCAAGAGTGCGGCGGACGGCCTCCGCTTTCTCGCCCCCGGTCGCCACGAAAAGGATTGCCTTGGAATCCAGGATGTCGGCGATACCGAGAGTCAGGGCTTGGTGATAGTCCACACCCTCCGGCATCCTGGCCAGAGTCTCGGGATTCAGTTCCACCTTCCGGGCGCGGGAATCCCGTCCCGAGCCGGGTTCGTTGAAGGCCAGGTGGCCGTTCGTTCCGATACCCACCAATTGCAGGTCTACCCCCCCACGGGAGGCGATGGATGCGCGGTAGGCAGCACATGCGTTGGCGGTTTCATCCTCCTCGACCCCTGCCGGAAAGGGATGAAAGGCCCCGGGAGCCAGGTCAATTTGGCCAACCAGGAGTGCGTCCAAGGAAGCAGCAAATCCGGCAGGGTCATCGGCCCGGGGGGGCCAATATTCGTCGAGATGAAAAATCTCGACCCCGGCGAAGGAAAGGCCGCCCCCTTGATGCCGGTCCACCAATCTGGAGAAAATGGACTTCATGGTGGAGCCGGTGGCCAATCCAAGAACGAAGGGCGACTCCTGGCTTGCCGCCTTTTGAATTCTGTCCGTCACAAGCTCGGCGGCGGCATCCGCGACTGCATCCGTCCCCGGATGGACCTCCAGCGCCCGCGTCATCCGAAGAATTCCTTGAAGTCGATTTCCTTCCAATCCACCTGGGTCTTGCCACCCCCATGAACCTGAAATGCAATGAATCCGGATAAGTCTCCGGCTTCATTCCAATCCACGCATGAAATCCCGTTCACCCAAGTTCGGATTCGAGACCCGCGACACTCAATGCGATAGAGATTCCACTCCCCCACCTTGAAAGCCTTTCGAGCCTCTTCATTGCCTTCGAGGGAGACAATCCACCCCTCCCGCCCTTCATCAAAAAGTCCCCCCGACCATGCCCTCTCGCTTGGGTCGATTTCAATTTGGTAGCCGGCAACTTTTCCGTTTTCCCCGATATGGCTGCGAATTTGAATTCCCGAATTCCCTCCGGGTTGAATCCGCACCTGGCATTTCAATTCGAAATCCGTGAAGCTTTTACGACTCACCAGGAAAGCATTCCCCCCAGTCGCCCCGGCCCCTGAAAGGACACCTTTCTCGAAACGAAAATCCGCCTTTCCACCCACAATTTTCCAGGCCGAAAAATCGGGCCCTATCCAAGAGATGGACTCAGATTGGGAAGGCACACAACCGATTGAAAGCGCCACCATCAGTCCGAGTGAATGGTGAATTCGCATGAGAAAGTCATCCTACCCGGCGGGCTATCCTGCCCGACCATGGATTTGGCTTCCCCCTGGGGCCTCGGGCCCGTTTTCCGGCTCATCCTTCTTGCCGTCGCCTTGCTCGCCTTTGCTGGGAGTGCCGAGGGTCAAGCGGGCGACAGGAAGGATGAAATCCAGACTCCCCTTCCGCCGGAACTTCAGCTTCCCCCCGCTCCGGCTCTGAGCCCCGAAGAGGAACTGGACACTTTCCGCCTGGAGCCAGGATTCAAAATTGAGCTGGTAGCCTCCGAACCTCTCATCAACGACCCGGTGGTGGCGAAGTTCGACGAGGATGGGCGCCTTTGGGTGGTCGAGATGAAGGGTTACATGCCCAACCCCGATGGCAAGGGGGAAGGAGTCGACAACGGCTCCATCGTCGTTTTGGAAGATGAAGACGGCGACGGCCGAATGGACAAGAAGACCGTTTTCCTTCACCGCCTTGTCCTTCCCCGGGCCCTGGGTTTTGCGCCCGGCGGGGTTCTCGTCCTTGCACCCCCCGACCTCCTTTTCTGCCAGGATTTTGACGGGGATGGCGAAGCGGACGAAGTCACTCGCATCGATACCGGCCTTGGAGGGCTTGCAAACCCCGAGCACTCGCCCAACGGTCTTCTCCGGGGAATGGACAACTGGATTCACCTCGCCGGTCACAACCGTCGCTATCGATTCCGTTCGGGGCGATGGGAAAAATCCAGGTCAGGCGGGGGTGGCCAATGGGGAATCTCAAAGGACGACGTCGGGCGCTTATTCTTCAACTACAACAGCAGCCCACTTCACGCCGACCTCATTCCCTCCCACTACGCTGTCCGGCACCCGGGGCTGGGCAAGGCCAAGGGGGTGAATTCCACGGTGTTGAGGCAGGGTCCGGTCTGGCCCGTTCACCTAACACCCGGAGTCAACCGCGGTTACCAGGAAGGATTGCTCAAGGATGGCCGCTTGTCCCGGTGGACGGCAGCCTGTGGTCCTGTGATTTACCGGGGGACCACCTTTCCGTCAACCTATCATGGCAATGCTTTCATATGCGAAACTGCCGGGAATCTCGTGCAGCGGTGCCTCGTGGAGAACGAAAACGGTTTCCTCAGGGGTCGAATCGCTACTCCTGATGGAGAATTTCTGGCATCCACGGATGAACGCTTTCGGCCCGTCAACCTGGTCAACGGGCCCGACGGAAACCTGTTCGTCGTGGACTTCTACAGGGGAATCATTCAGCACCGGATGTTCATGACCTCCTTCCTGCGCCACCAGGTGGAGGACCGCGGACTCGCCACTCCCCTGGGCTTGGGCCGCATCTGGAGGGTGAGCCCCGAGGACTTTTCCCCGGCCGCCCCCCTTCGCCTGTCCGATGCTGCTCCTGAGAAACTTGTCGGGCTCCTCGCTCATCCCGAGGGTTGGTGGCGGGATACGGCCCAGCGGGTACTGGTCGACCGACAAGACTTCTCCGTGATTCCGAGTTTGGAGAAGATGGCGAGGGAAGGTTCCGCCCGAGGCCGACTCCACGCCCTTTGGACCTTGGAAGGCCTGGAAAGCAGAGACCCTGCCCTTCTCCTTGAGGCCATGGAAGACCCGGATTCCGCGGTGGCAGCCGCCTCCATTCGCATCCTGGAGCCCACTCTCGCTTCAGGCATTCCGAAAGAATTCCTTCCCGTCCTGCATCGGATTGCGGAAATCGGCCCGATTGAGGTCCGCCGTCAGTTGGCCCTGAGCCTTCCCTACATCCCTTTCGAGAAAGCCAGGGAAATCTGGATTGCCCTGCTCAAATCGGGAGCCCCGGACGCACCCCTGCGAACCGGGGCCGTCTCGGGTCTCCAAGGTCTGGAAGTCGCCCTTCTCGGGACGATTGGCCCCCATCCCGATTGGCAAACCCCGCCTCCCGGTGGGCGTCCCCTCTTCCGGGAACTTGGACAATGCGTGGCCGCTACGGGAGAGGAGGAGGACCTCCTTGCCATCCTGACCGATTTCCTGTTCGCTGAATCCGTCCCACTTTGGCAGAAGGAAGACCTGGTCGCAGGCTTGATTGCTGGCCTTCCAAAAGGAAGAACATTCATCGGCACAGCACCTCCGGTGATGGGAAAGCTCGCTTACCTCGAAGCCCCCTCTCTTCGAACGCCGGGTGAGATCCTGGCGGGGAAATTGAAATGGGTTCCCACCCCGGAGACTGAAGCCCCGGAGGACCCCCAACTCCTCGCAGCCAAGAATCGGGGCCGAAGCGTGTTTCGCCGCACCTGCCTCAACTGCCACCAAGCCATGGGTGATGGCATGGAAGGCCTAGCCCCGCCGCTGGCAGGTTCGGAATGGTTGGACAGGCCGGCTGCTGAACTCGCCCGAATTGTGACCAACGGCCTGGACGGCCCCATCCAGGTTGCGGGTCGGTCCTGGAACTTGGTGATGCCGGGAGTGGCGGGACTCTCGGACGAGGAAGTGGCCGATGTCCTGACCTACGTGAAATTCCGCTGGGCCCTTTCTCCGGAAAGAATTCTCCCGGCCACGGTGGAAGCTGTCCGATGATTCTCTTCCTGGCGCTATCGGTCCCTCTCTCCCTTCAACAGGATCCATGGGTTCCGGCCGTGGAGGCGGGTCGCGCGGCCATGGAGAAGGGTGACCACGAAGAGGCCTTCAGGCACCTTGATTACGCCCTTTCCTTGGTTCCGGATTCCGGCCCGGTTCTGGAACTTCTTCTCGCCAATGCAGTCCAGGATCCCGACGCGCGGGTGATGTGGGCCGTGGATTGGGCCGCCTATGCAGCCGACCAAAGGGGAGTCATCAAACCCTCCAGAGAAGTGCGTGCAAGCCTTCCCCCGGACGATTCGGTTCCGGTTGACCTAGCCAAGGCCCGAGCCGCCGCCGTCAGGGAATTGGCCAGGTTTCACGGCAAGTGGACCAAGACAAGGCGAGTTGGGGGTTCGCTGGTCGCCGAGTGGGCCGAGGACCTCGGCCGCACCCTTGCGGCTCCCTCCCCCCTCCTCCTCAATGGCCCCGCCGCTGAATTTGATGCGAACCTCGCTCCCGACCACGCGGGAATGAAGAGGGTGCACACAGGCCTCCAGGATGTAATTCGGAACGCCTTCAGTTCGGGAAAGCCCAGGTTGGCTCTCCGGGCGGCCCGCTGCCTCCGGGGAATGGCGGCGCAGGCCAGTTTTGACGACCTGGAGGGGCCCCCGGCTCCCGGCTGGGCCACCAATATGGGCAGCGCCGCAGGGGCCGTCGGCCGAGCCCGTCGCCTTCTCATGGACAACAACCGAGTCTGGACCATCGAAGAACTGGAAGAAATGGATCTCATCCAGCAAAGAGAATTCACCCAGGCCCATGGAGGGTTCGGTGAGCCGGGAGTGTCTCTTTCCCCCAGGGCTTGGTACCGGGTGGAAACCAATTGCGGCTGGGGAACCCTGCACGGCTCCGCCACCACGGTCGAACATCATCATGTCCGCCTAGTCGGCTGGTACGAGCAGGATCCCTTCGTCGGCCGACCAGGCGTCCTCCGGGTCGTCCCCGAATCCCATGGTTTGGAAATGGAAGGAGCCCCCTTCTGGTGGGCCGGTGGTTTCCAGGGCGGCGACACCACCACTCTCAAGTTCACCTGCGGGAACATCCCCGGCCTCGGCCGCGGCATCACCCACGAGTTGACGCATCGCTTCGACGGGGCCGTCTTCGGAGGTCTGCCCGGATGGCTTTCCGAGGGCCGGGCCACCTGGACTGGGGGAGCCTATGGCAGCATCTACGACACTGAGTTCGTGCCCAACCACGCCAGCCCCGGCACCCTCCTGGGCGCCCTCAACATGGGCTACGGCAGCCAGGCAAAGTTGGAGGAATTGGTCGGAACCGGACCCGAGGAATATCGCGACAATTACACTGCGGGTTACGCCCTCTGGGTCTATCTGAACACCTGGGCCGGGCCCGACGAACCCGAGGAGGGGGAGAAACTGGTTCCCCTCTACGCCGAGCGTATCCAGAAATACATGAGGGGCAAGGAGCGGCGGCGAGGGAATCCTGTCCAAGTCTTCGCCTCCTTTTTCGCGGATGGAAAAGAAGGGCGTCCCGAGGGAATGGAGGAGTTCGCCGCTGATTTCACTGCATTCCTGCAAGGTTTCCATTGGCGGAACAAGGCCCCCTGGACGGCTCGTTACACCACCAAGACCCCGAGGGGAGACCCATCCCCCACGATCATGGATGAACCCACCTGGTCGTGGCTCCGGGGCCGGACGGAACCTTGGTTCGGCCAGGACCAGGCAAGGGTCGCTGGAGAGATTTTGCTCGAAGTGGGACGGAGAAAGGAGGCTGTGGACGCCTTTACCTGGTCGCTGAGAGTGGATGAAGCTTCCGACGCCATTCTCGAGGATTTTGCCGAAATCCTCCAAAAACTCGGGGCGAGGGACGCCGCATGGGTGGTGAGATTTTGGCCACGGCTCGACGGCCCTCACCGGCCTCCCGCCTCCGAACCCGCCCCCTTCCTCAGCAGCCTCCCCGCCACCCGAGGCTTCCTTGAGCGTCTGGCCATGGCCGCCCGCAATTATGCCTCCCAAGGCCTCAAGATGGCAGCGAGCGCGTTGGCTGCCGACCACGACAGGCTTGCCGCAACCCTGGGGCTACCCCTCCTACGCATGAACTTGGAGGGGGTGAAAGCCCGCCTGGAAGGAGGAGATTTTGGAATCCACCCCTTCAACACTCCGCCCAGGGCCCTGGGCCTAGGAGGTTGGGGAGAAGACGGCCTGACGGGCCATGAAGACCGCAGAGTTCCCGGCCTCTGGTACACCGACCGCCAAGGCGACCTGCATGTCGGCCGCAAGGAGCCGAGAAAGGGAACCGACACCATGGACAGGAAATCCCACTACCGGGACGCCTTCGCCCTCTCCGAAGAATGGCAGGACCCCGGCCGGTGGAAGCTGACCGCCCAAATCGAGATGACCACCGCATTCGTCTCAGGAGGAATCGCTCTTGGGTGGACCCGCCGCGACCGCAACATTCGCTTCGGCTTCCAGGTTGGAGACGCCGCTTATTCCGCCGGGGTCAAGCCCTCGGCGGCCGTCCCCGACCGCCTCTCGTGGAGCTTGTCCGACCTTTATGTCCGCCGAGGCGGCCAGGCTGGAACCGTCGCTTTCAAGAACGCCGACCCGACCTTTTCCTTGGAAATCCTGGTGGACGGTCCGACCGCGGAAGTCACCGTGGAAGGGCAACGGGTTGCCGTCGTTTCCACCCTGGACGGCCGCCCAATCCAGGGGAAAATCGGCTTCTTCACCTCCCAAGGCGCCATGCGGGTCCGGAACCCGGTGGTGCAGAGGCTCGACCGCTTGCGTTGGTCCCCTGCCGGCCCAGCCCTCGGAGGAGGACTTCACCCCTCCCGCCCCGGGGAGGACAGTTGGAGAGAGTTGGTTCGTAGACCCGTCCTCGGCCTGCCCTTGTCCGTATCCGGGACCCTGCTGCTGTGGTTCCCCGAAGAAACCTCGAAGAAGCTGGCGAGCTTGAATGCCGGGGATCGCCTCCAACGTGTGCGGGAAGTTCTGGAGAGATTCTTTCTCGATTTCGAGGCCGAGGACCCCAGCCAAGGGGTAACCGTGGTCCTTCCGAAATCGATGGACCCCGGCGTCGCCGACCTGCTCAATATCGACTACGCCAAACGTTCACCTGGCGGATTCGAGGTTGCCTTCCACCAGCGGGACATCATCCTGGAAGAAAGCGAATGGACGGTCCAGGGATGGACCTCCCCGGCTCTCGCCTTCGTGGACCCGGCAGGAATCCTCCTTTGGGCCCAGCGATACGGCCGCTACCGAACGGGTTTTCCCGAAAGCATGCGGAAGTGGATGACCATCCACCACGACCACGCCCGAACCGGATTGGCCGGCCCCAAGGAATAATCAGTCCACAGGCCCCGCCTGGAACTCGATTTCGGCGAAACCGATTTGATGCTTGCCAATTTCGCCCCCTACGACTTCCAGAATCCGCACCCGGCACCTGTTGATGCGGCGAGTCTTGTCCAGAACAATGACGGTCTTTTCGCGATAGTCCGTCAATACATTGACGACCATCGGAGTCGTGTCGCGATTGAGAAAAACCTCGATCTTGGAGGGCCGAGGATTGTCTTTCTGCCTGGATTTTCGGGTTCGCGCGTGGGTCAGAAGAATGCGGTCCACCTTCACCGAAGAGGAAGTGGCAACCTGGAACCAGGGGTCCTTGTCCGTCGGGTCGCAAACCCACGACCTGTATGCCGTATTGTCCACCAAGTTCTTGGCGGGGAAGGTTCTTTTCGATGAACTCGCTCCCACGACGGGATTGCGGCGGGCAAGCAGATTGCGCACGGCATCGTCGGAATAGCGAAGCTGGTGTGGAGCCACCCCTTCCCTTGCCTCCAGCACGGCTGGTCCTGATTCCAGGCGGGTCCCCCCCGGAAGAAAGACACTGGCTCGCACCTCCCAAATCCCCGGGAACTCGAACAGGTGTTGGATGGGAAAGCGGTCTCCACCCAGAGATTCGGAGTCGGGTCGAACCTCCCCTATGAAGCCCCATTCGCCTCCATCCTGCAAGCGGACGCGGTATTCAACCCGGTCTATGGCGGATGTGGTGCCGGGGGACTCCAGCCAAAAGGTGGCGGGAGGTCCGGAAGTGGCCACGAGTTGAACCGGCCCCTTGTTGGGGTCGGACTTTCCGGTACCGGGTCGGGAAGACTCTTTTTGGCGGGTGGTCGGCCCCTGCGTTGCCCGGTTGAGAAAAAGAAGACTGAAACAAGTGGTGATTTCTGGCCCTTGGTGGGCTGAAGAAGGACGATCGAACCAATCCCCGCTGCCTCCCTGGTGCTCCAGCAAAAACCCCGCCGCTTCCCAATACCAATCATGCTTTCCAAAATTCTTCAAGTTCAGAAGTGAACCCGCCCGTTCCAATCCATAGAGAAAGTAGTAATGGCCCCACCCTTTCCAGGGGTTTTTGGAAACCGAAAACTGGTTGGAAAGCCATACCGTGCCCATGTCGATTCCTCTGTGGACCCGTTCCGCCAAGTTCGAATCCATTTCCCCTCCCAAGGCTTCTGCGCAAATCTGGAGAACGGCGATTCCGGCGGTGGTCATGGAGCCGGTGGGAGCAAGCGGGAGGTGGTTCCGATAGGAGAACCCCGCCGCTGGTGGACCCGCAGAGCTCAGGTTTCTCTTTTCCTGGTACTTGAGCACCCCTTGCGCCAGCCTTTCCCAGAGGAAATCCGGCACCTTGACCCCTCGGGAAGCGGCCGCCCGTAATCCGAAGGCGGCGTACTGGGTGCAGGACAAGTCGGGGTTTCCCTCGGGGTAAGACCACATCCCTCCACGAAGCTGCCAACTGCCCATGTCGGCCGCCATTTCCTCCAGCCACGGGAGGAAGGCCGGCTCCTTGGTTTCCGCGACCGCCAACATCTGGCATCCCAAGGAGTAGGTCTTGACCGCCGGTTCCGCCCGGAGAAAAGCAAGTCCCTTCTGAACGGCAGGATGCTTGGAAGGCAGTCCGGATTTCATGAGGGCGTAGAGGGCCAGGGAAGTGGACCCGTTGCGATACGCCCCTTGGCGCTCGGCCCATGATCCATCAATGAGTTGTTGAGCAAGGAGGTAATCGACTCCCTTGTCGATGGACGCGTCGATGTCGTTCTGGGGTGGCTTTTTCCATTTCCGCATGGCGAAGCCCGCCGCCCCTCCCCCATTCACGACCTTGGCAAGGAGGTGATTCACCCCCTCTCCGAGGGACAAATAGACCAGGTCCGCGGCAACATCCGTCCCCCTCGCGACATTCCTATCAAGCACCAGTTCTCCGTTGACCCAAAATCGAAGGGAGTCGTCGCTGCCCATGGTGACGAGAACAGGGCCGGACTTCTTCAGGGTGACGGTCCGGTAGAGATAGGTGGCAATTTTCTCGCTCCATCCCTTGATTCCTTGGGGGTTGGAGGGTTGATTGGCGAGGTTGATGAATCCAGAATCCAAGGGGTGGGATTCTTTCGGGAGCTTCGGAGTGGTTGCCGGCATCCAGGAAAGAATTGACCCGCCCTTCCCCTCGTACTTCAACTCTGAGAGATCCAAGGTCTCCCCCGGCCTCATCTGCTTGAGGAGTGTTTCCGGCGGATGGGGGGTCCCAATACCCAGAGGACCCTCGGGATGGTTGAAGGGCCCGGCCAGCTGCCACGGCGTGGCCTCCACGATTCCGTCGGGATTCCCCTGGACGGAAAGAAGAAGTGCGAAAAGGATTGGAATCAGGGGGTGTAGGCCAGAACCTGCTCCTGGCGGCGGAAACAGCCCTCCCCTTCAGGAAGGAACATGTTGCATCGCTCCATTTCCCCTCCGTAAACGTGGATGGTGACGGCGGGAGAGCGGTCCGGATTGGAGATGGAGTGATAGTCGTAGGGGGGAATGAGGGCGCCAGCTTCTCCGACGCCGGCGAGAACTTTCTCGGATTCGTGAAAACGGAAGAGGCCCGAATCTTCTCCCGTTTCTCCGTCACACGCGTAGGAAATAACCTGGATTTTTCCTTGGTAGACGCCCTCCACGCACCACATTCCTGAATGGTCGTGCAGGGGAGTGCCCTGGCCCCTGTCCCAGACCATGATGACCACCGAATACCGGCCGGCGGGGTCCCTGTGGAAAAGGTGACGGGAATAACCACCCTCCGAGGTTTCCAAGAATTCGGGGTGGAGAAATCCAGGATTTCCCTCAATGGCATCCTTCAAAACGGATTTCACCTTGGAACAACGGGAACCCACGTCCCCATCCTGGACTGCCGCGTCCAGGCTGCGGATGAAGGAATTGGCAAAGAGGGAGGAAGCCACTGCGGGATGTGTCAGCCAGGATAACAATCACCCTGTAGCATGAACCGTCTTGCTGTTTTCCCTCGTTCCACCACTCATTCTCGGATTCCTTGCCGGTCTGAGCCCTTCGATCTTCCCTCAATCCATTGGAGGGGATCATGAAGCCATCCTTAATTTCAACGGGAGCAACGCCGGGGACAACTTCGGCTGGTCCGTGGCCAATGCGGGAGACCTTGACGGGGACGGATTGGACGACCTCGTCGTCGGGGCAGATCAAGCATCCCCCGGCGGTCGTTTTCAAGCCGGCAAAGTTTTCGTCTTTTCCAGCTCGGATGGTGGCCTTCTTCTGGATTTCGAGGGTTCATTCGCAGGAGACCGCTTCGGGCATTCCGTTGCGGGCGCCGGTGATATCGACGGGGACGGAATTCCCGACATCCTCGTGGGAGCCCCCTTCGCATCTCCGGGTGGAAACTATGCGGGCGGTTCGGCCCACCTATTTTCAGGGCAGAACGGTTCACTCCTTATGGAATGGCATGGGAACTGGGACCGTATTCAATTGGGGCACAGTGTGGACGGCGCCGGGGATGTGGACGCCGATGGAACGCCGGACCTGGTGGTAGGAGCTCCCTGGGCCGGCACGGGTTATTTCAATCGGCACGGCAGCGCCTTCATTTTTTCCGGCCTTGACGGAAGCGTGATTCACCGGCTGGACGGGTCAGGCAACCTGAACGGAGCCGGTTATTGCGTCGCCGGAGGCGGAAACATCAACGGAGACGGGCACCCCGACATCCTGGTCGGTGGTCTTGGCCTGAGCCCTTTCATGGTGGGAGGCCCTTCCACCGTTTACGCCTTCTCGGGAATCGACGGAAGCCTTGCCTGGTCGATTGCAGGAACCTCACCCTCTCCCGCCGATTGCCTGGGGTATTCGGTCGACTGGGTCGGGGACCTGAACGGAGACGGTATGGACGAGGGAGTCTTCGGAGCCCCACTGGCTCGCCCCGGGGGACGGCTGGATGCCGGCATCGTAAGGGTGTTTTCCGGCCCCGACGGGTCCACCCTCTTCCAGATCGATGGCGCGACCGGTGACCATTTTGGTCGAACCGTATCCGGCGCCGGAGATGTGGACGGGGACGGGTTTCCAGACATCATCGTCAGCGCTCCGAGCGCGACGGGAGACACCTACCTCGTATCCGGCAGGGACCAGATGGTGATTTGGAGCATCGGCACCGTTCCCACCGCCCATCCCCAATCGGTCGCCGGCCTCGGAGATCTCGACGGAGACGGCAGGGCGGATTTCCTTTGCGGGATGGCCCACCGAAACCCCTTCAACCTCCCCCGTGCCGGAGCCGCCTACGTCTCCCGCTTCAATCCCTGCCTGGTGATGAGCGACTCAACCCTTTCCTTGAGCGGCGCGGGGGTGGACGGCTGGATGGATTTTTCCCCGGCCTTTGGAGGACAAGCAGGCGCAGTCCTGGTGTCGCTTGGTGGAAACGGGCCCACCAACTTTCAGGGGCTCGAAATCCCACTGACCCTGGATTCGGTATTGCAATCCATGCTCGCCGGATGGAGGCCCGGCTTCCTTCCCGGTGCTTTCGGCCTTTTGGACAGCCAAGGCAGGCGGAGCTTTTCGGTCCTCCCCCTTGCGGGGTTTTCAGCTCTCCTGGGAAGCACTGCCTGGCTTGCCGCGGTTGCCGCCGGGCCCGGAACCGGGGTTCCGCGATTCTCCTCCATCGCGCGAACCCTGACCGTGGCTCCCTGAGGTTTTCCTACCATGGCCTTCATGACCAAGGCAATTCCGCGCATGCTCAGGTGGAGCATCATCATCCTCAGCAGCATCCTCACCCTGTTCCTGATTTGGCTTTTTGGCTTCATTCTTGAAGACATCGGCGACATGGAGGGCCCGGATCTCGCCGCCTTCGAGGCTGAGGTGGTTCCCGAGGAACTGCAGGAACAGGTGGCAGCCTTCCAGGTGGAAATCCAAAAAACCGATTCAGAAATCAAGCGGCAGAAGGAAATCCAGGAGACTCTGGGCCGAAGCATGCAAAACGCCGGTCAAACGATGGAGAAGCTTGCGGAACTCCAGAGGATGAATCTCGAGCGGGGAGTTCAACCCGACGAAGCCGAGCGGGCCGCCCTGGCCAGGGCGAGAACCCGCTTTCTCGACGCCCAGGATGAATTCGAGGGCGCCAATATCAGTATCGCCGAACTCAATGGCGCAAGGCACCAGGCGACCGGGGAAAAGCAAGCACTAGAAAGAATCCTCAACGAAAAGAAACGCCCGGCTTGGGAAGCCTTCCAGGAGGCCAGGGAATCCCACCGCATCAAGATGGGCGGGCTGAAGCTCATCTTCATCGTCCCAATCCTTCTGGCCGCGGCCTGGGCTTGGGGAAGACGCAAAGGAAGCCTTCTTCGACCCATCTTCCTGGCCTGCCTCCTCGCTTCCTTCTGGAAGGTGGGAGTGGTGATGTTCGAGCACTTCCCGGAGGAATACTTCAAGTACATCGCCATTGGAGCGGCCATCCTCATCGTTTTGGCGTTCCTGGTACGCCTTCTCCGGTCGGCTTCCTCTCCCGACCCGGAAATCCTTTTGAAGCGCCGACGCGAGGCCTATCAAAAGGGGCACTGCCCCGTGTGCGCCTACCCATGGTCAAGCCCGGAGGAGGGCGGACCGAAGGGAGAGTCCTCATGCCCCTCATGCGGTACCCGTTTGTTCGAATCCTGCAGGGATTGCGGAGGCAGAAAACACAGTCTTCTCCCCCATTGCGTTCATTGCGGAACCACGT
>DCAK01000021.1:18161-18816 GCA_002311925.1 Planctomycetes bacterium UBA1135 | reverse complement strand
ACCCCTTCAGATTGAAATCTGCGCGGAAAACCTGGAGGGGGCCGTTGCAGCCTTCGAAGGCGGGGCGGACCGGGTGGAGCTTTGTTCCAACCTGGACCAGGACGGACTGACCCCCTCATTGGACACCCTGCAGGAGGTCAAGAACTCGATTCCCATTCCCGTCATGGCAATGGTACGGCCCAAGGCAGGCGGTTTCGTTCCAGGCGCGGACGACATGGAAGCCTTCGAGGCCGACCTGACCCGGGTCCTGGAAGCCGGAGCGGACGGAATCGTCCTTGGCGTTTTGACTCCGGAGGGAAGGGTCGATCAGGAGGCTCTCGCCTACCTGGTTGAAAAGGCCGAGGGCCTGCCCGTCACCTTTCACAAGGCTTTCGACCAGATTCCCGATTTGGAAGAGGGGTTGGAATCTCTCATGCGATGCGGTGTTCGGAGGGTTTTGACCTCGGGTGGGGAAGCCACCGCCCTGGAAGGGGCCGCTCGCCTCGCCGAATTGGTTTCCCTGGCGGGAGACCAAATCACCGTCATGCCAGGAGGCGGAGTCCGCGCCGGCCATGCCCGAGACTTGGCACTTCAAACGGGTGCCCGAGCCCTCCATTCGGGACTCGACCGCAACCCCACCCCCGCCTCGGTCCGCGAGCTGGTCGAGAGCCTTTAA
>DCAK01000021.1:15644-17892 GCA_002311925.1 Planctomycetes bacterium UBA1135 | reverse complement strand
GGATCGGGAATCTCGTCGGCGGTGGCCACGAACTCCCCCATCGGGGCGAAGGTGTCGCAGGATTTTCCCCTTTGCCACTGGCCGTCTCCGAACTGGAAATCCCGGGCGGAGACATCGTTGACGTTCAAGTAGCCGAAAACATGGTCCATGGCCTCCTCCTCGGAAACCGCGACCGCTTTGCGGCCGATGACCACGCCAAGCTCCGCCTCGTAGTCGAGGTTCTCACAACCAGGAGGAATCCGGACGGTTTCGCCCGGCCCTATAACCGAAGTGGGGAACTTGGAAAAAATCAAGGGCTCCTCGGGGATGTCGGCGCCCTGCTCCTCCGCATGTTCCCGGTAGTTCCGGCCAATGGCGACGACCTTTCTCGGCCAGGGAACCGGGGAGGTCAATCGCAGGCTGGATTTGGCCAGCAGACATCCAGAATCCCGGAGACTGCCCAGGGCCTCATCGCCCTCCAGCGAAGCTGCGCAAACCCGAATTTCAGGAAGAACATCCCCGTCGAGATTGAAGATTTCCAAGGGGCAGCTTGGGCTGGCCACCCCCGAATGCGGAGAAAGCAGGTCGACGACCTCCTCTCCGTTGGGCAGGAGAAGACCGGGGCGAGGTAGAGAAGAATCCCCATCCAGGAAATGGACCAATTTCATCCGGAAGCCTCCAGGATGACATGAAGCTCGCGAGGTCCGTGCACACCCACCACGAGGGTCAGTTCGATGTCGGCGGTCCGGGAAGGTCCGGTAATCCAGGTTATGGCTCGGCTCATGGCGTCGGGTTCCTCATGGTGGACCTTTCCCAGGGCTTCGTCCAGGTCGGGAAGGATGTTCTCCTCGCGGAGGATGGCGACATGGACCGGGGGAACGAGGGAGACCAGGCGATGTTTTTCCTCGTCTGAAGTTAAAATCAGGGTGCCGGTTTCGGCGATTCCCCACTGGGCGTACGAAACCCCGACATCCGCCTCGAGGAGCTGCTCCAGCGGAGGGGGAGAATCCGAACGAGCCACCTTTTCGGCTCCGAGGTCCTGGAGAACCCGCTCAAGGATGGCCTCCCCTTCCCCCCTGGGACAGCGATGCACGATGCCCCCCACCGCTTCGAGGGCTTCGGAGAAAGTATCGGCGAGAGGAATCGATTCCGGCAGAACCGGGACCCCGACCCTGTTCCCCGCTACCGGAGTCGGTTCCTGGAATCCAGGCTCCGCGCGGGCGGCGGCAAGGCCAAAACGAATACGGTCGAGGATTTCCTCCCTCGCGGTGGTCATAAGGAATCCCTCCACCATTTCCTGAACGGCCTGCGAGCTAGGCCTGGAAAATCCCTCCCCCTCTTCCAGGGCCCCGTCGGGAGAAGGAAGGGGAACACACGGGCGAAGCCGGTGGCAATGGAATAGCGCCCGGGTTTGACCATCGCCCATGCCCATCCTCGGAAAGCCGCCCTGGCGAAAAAACCGCCCTGGGAAGCGACCACCTCCGCCCTCAGGTGGAGAAGAAGCTCAGGTATGTCGATGTGCACGGGACATGCGTCCCGGCAGGCGCCACAAAGACTGGAAGCGAAGGGAAGCCGTGCGCCCTTTTCGATACCCGACAATTGCGGGGTGATGACGGCCCCGATGGGCCCGGGGTAGACCGAGCCGTAGGCGTGCCCGCCCACCTGCTGGTAGACCGGGCAGACATTGAGGCAGGCCCCGCAGCGAATGCAGTTAAGGGCTTGGCGGGTCACGGCCTTGCCCAGCATCCCGGTCCGGCCGTTGTCGAGAATCACGATGTGGAGTTCTTCGGGGCCCTCGGCGTCAGCGTCTCGGCGAACTCCGGTGAGAATGGACTGGTAGGTGGTGATTTTCTGGCCCGTCCCTGACCGTGGAAGAAGCCGCAGGAAGACCGCCAGGTCGGAAAATNNTGGGGATGACCTTTTCCACTCCCATGACGGCGACATGGACCTTGGGCAGGGATGTGGTCATCCGGACGTTGCCCTCGTTTTCAAGAATCAGGATGGACCCCGTTTCGGCGATGGCGAAGTTCACCCCGCTGACCCCGAGGTGGGATTCGGCGAAATGGCGTCGCAGGGCCTTGCGAGCGGTCGAAGCCAACTCCTCGATCTCGTCGGTGGGCTCGATGGCCAGCTTCTCGACGAACAACTCAGAAATCTGCTCCTTCGACTTGTGAATGGCCGGGGCGATGATGTGGGAAGGCGTCTCGCCTGCAAGCTGAATGATCCACTCCCCGAGGTCGGTCTCCACCGGGTCCATTCCCGAGGTTTC
>DCAK01000021.1:15316-15581 GCA_002311925.1 Planctomycetes bacterium UBA1135 | reverse complement strand
ACCGGGTGGCGCCGCAAGCCCGCGCGATGTCCGCCACCACCTTGCACGCCTCCTCGGCGTCCCTTGCCCAGTGGATGCGCGCGCCCGCTTCCTCGGCGCGGGCCGAAAAGGCTTCGAGGTGCTCGTCGAGACGCATGAGGGTCTCTTCCTTGACCGCCCGGGCCTGCTCGCGGAGGGCTTCCCATTCTTGGCAGTCCGCGACGGCGGCTCCCCGCTTTTCAGTGAAGAGATCGGTTGCCTTCCTCAGAGCGGCCTGGAGTTGCTT
>DCAK01000021.1:8774-15196 GCA_002311925.1 Planctomycetes bacterium UBA1135 | reverse complement strand
CCAGGTGCAGACCTCGAATCTTCGAATGGTTCCTACTCAGGCGACCCTCCATCTGCATAAGGCAACCTGCGTCTCCTGAAACCAAGGCCTCAACTCCGAGTTCCTCCAAGGCTTCCAATTTTCGGTCGAGAATGGCGACCGAAATGTTCGGATGCTTGACTGCGAAGGTGCCGCCGAAACCACAGCAGGCGTCGGCCGCCGACCATTCCACGAGTTCCAAATCCTTGACCGCGGCAAGCAGGCGGCGAGGTTCCGTGCGAATGCCGAGGTCCCGAAGGGCATGGCAGGCGTCGTGCCAAGCCACCCGGCCCGGGAAACGGGCGCCCAAGTCCTCCAACCCGAGTCGGTCCACCAGGAAGGAGGAAAACTCGTGAGTCTTGGCGGCGGCCTTCCTGGCCTGCTCCTTCTCCCTGCTTCCCTCGGGAAAAAGGCCGGGCATGTGGCGAATCATGGCGGCGCATGAACCCGAAGGAACGACGATGGTTTCGGAATCGGCGAAAACATCCAGGAAGGATGCCGCGACCTTGCAGGCCTCGGGAAGATGGCCGCTGTTGAATGCGGGTTGCCCGCAACAAGTTTGGGCGTCGGGGAAATCGACCTCGCAACCTGCTTGGCGAAGAACTTCCACCGCGGCGATTCCCGCCTCGGGCCGGACCTGGTCCACCAGGCAGGAAACGAAGAGAGAAACCTTCATTCCCCGGCCAGCCAAACCCCTTTCACGTACCCGGGCTCCTTGTTGCCACCTTCAAACGCTCTTTGCAGACCCTCAAGGCCGCGGAATTGATGGGTGAAAATGGCATCGGCTTCGATGATTCCATTCTCAATGAGATTCAAAGAGCGGCGATAGATGGAAGGCCGGCCGTCCGGGTCGAACCCGCCGGATGCTCCCACCGAAAGGCCAAGAAAAGCCTCCTTCCACTGCAATTGGCTCAGAAGGGAGAGCCCGGCATCCCGGTGTCCGATTCCATAGGCCACCACCGTCGCCTGCTTGCGAATGAGGGAGGGAATCTGGGCGTAGACCGAACCTGACCCTGATGCCTCGACCAGGAATTCCGCCAAGCGTCCATCGCTCCGTTCCAGGACAGCCGCTTCGAGTTCTTCCGGGGCCACGGCTTCCCCGCCAAAGGCGTCGGCCAATTCTCTCTTGGCGGGATTGGGGTCGCTCACCAGGACCGGGCCCTCGAAACCGGAGACCTTCCGAAGGTGCTGGAGAAAAAGAAGTCCAGCCGGGCCGGCCCCGAGAACCACGGCCGTCCGCACCGCACCGTCCGGTTCGGAATCCTCGAGGCGATACCGGGAGGGTATCGAACAGGCCCGCTCCATCGAGTGGAGAACACAACCCAGGGGTTCGGACAAGGCCGCCAGGACCGCCGATTGGTCGGCGCTCCTCTTGACGCAATTCACCGCTGGAACGGCGAGAAGTCCCGCGAACCCGCCCGGGACCCCGGTGATTCCGTGTTCTCGATATTCCTCGCACTGGTGGGAATTTCCCGTGAAGCAATATTCGCAAAGCGGCTCCCTGCCCGCGCTCATGCACTGGAGTCCCTGGTCTACCAGGACTGAATCGCCCTCCGCCAAATCGTCAACTCCCTTGCCGACCTCGACGACCCGGCCCACGATTTCGTGGCCCAGAATCTGGGGGGACTCGGACAGCGGAATCGGTCGTCCGCTGGCGTCGAGGTTGTAGTTGGCAAAGCCGGAATGGATGTGAAAATCCGTCCCGCAAAGGCCCACGGCTTCAGTCTCAACAAGGACTTCCCGAGAGCCGGGCCTGGGCTTTTCCAGTTCACGAACTTCGAAACGCCCCACGTCAACGAGGGTCAGCGCTCGAATTGTGGTTGAGGTCATTGGTTGTCCAGTCATCCGTCCGCCACCAGGTCGTGAAGGCTCAGGCGGCTTTCGTCCCGGAGAGCCTGGAAGGCATGCACAGTTTCCGTGATTCCAGCCTCCAAGGGGGCGAATTTCACCTCGGGGTAATCCCGGCGGAAGGCGGCGCCGTCGAGCTCCTCCGGGAGTGGAAGAGGATCGCCTCCACAAGTCAGGGTTCCTTGGGCTCCAGAGACCTCGGCCTCGACGAGGTCCAGAATCTCGCGCACCTCCGCCGAAGAACCGTGGAGGTTGTAGACACGGGCTCCCTTTGGACCTCCCTCGGCGGCGGCCAGGAAGGCGGCCGCGCAATCCCGAGCAAGCAGGAAATCAGTCCTTCCCTGGAAGGGAACTTCGAATCCCCGGCCCACCACCGCGGCCTTCATGGCCCGGGTCGGTCCGCTGGTCAACCCCTGGTCCCGACCCACACCGAAGACTGTGAGCGGCCGAAGCCCGGCGCTCGAAACCCCGTGGTCCCGGGCGAAAACCCCCGCGCAGCTTTCGTTGGCAACCTTGTAGGCCCCATAGACCGTCGCTGGATTGGTGGGAGTGGTTTCGTCCGGAGGAGGCCCGTCGCCTTGGGGGCCAAAAACGGCGGCGGAACTCGCGTAGGCCACCCGGTCCAGCCCGAGGTCGCGGACCGCCTCGAAAACCCTGAGAGTTCCCACCACGTTGACCTCGGCTCCTTGAACGGGGTTGGCGGCGCAGAAGGGAACCTGAAGGCCGGCGAGGTGGACCAGGCGGTTGGCCCCTGCGCCCTCTATGGCCTCCCGAAGGTCGGTCGCTGAGGTGATGTCTCCCCGAACCCAGCGAACCTTCTCGAGGTCGTCCGGCTCGAGGAGGTCGGCCACCCGCCGTCGGTTCTCTCCAATATCGAAACCCACGACTTCATCTCCCCTTTCCCCGATAAGGCGGATGGCCCAGGCGCCGATGCAGCCCAGGGCTCCTGTGACCATCCAGGTGTTTTTCATGAGAGACCGTAAATCTTGGCTGCGTTGCCGCCGAAGAGCTTTTCCTTGGCGGATGAATCAAGAACGCCGGCCCAGCCTTCGGCCAGGTCGACCACCTCATCGTAGCCCCGGGCCGCGAGCAGACAGACTGGCCAATCCGAACCGAACATCAGCCGTGAATCGCCAAAAGCGTCCATGACGACATCCAGGAAGGGATGGAAATCGTACGCCTTCCATGAGCCACCGGGCGCTTCCGTGACCAGGCCTGATATTTTGCAGAAAACCCGCGGATTCTCAGCCAGGGCGCGGATTCCGGACTCCCACTCGGAGGTCACTCCGTCGCCGGGAGAGGGTTTTGCGATGTGGTCCAAAACCAGGTTCATTTCGGTGTGGATTCGAGAAAATTCGACCGCCGCCTCAAGTTGGCGGGGGAAAACAAGAATGTCGTAGACCAGCCCGGCCCGACCCACGGCATTCACTCCGCGGCCGAAATCATCGCCCAAAAGGAAGCGGTCGTCGGGTTCGTCCTGGGCGATATGGCGAATTCCCCGGAGCTTGGGCTCCCCGGAAAAAGAGGCAAGATCCGCCTCCACCTTTTCCGAGCAAAGGTCGACCCAGCCGACCACTCCGCGAATCCATGGATTCTCCCGCGCCTGGTCCAAAAGCCACCGCGTTTCTTCCAGGGAATGGTCGGCCTGAACCGCAACGCAGCCCTCGAATCCGCAAGCATCCAGAGCCGGTTTCAGGTCCTCCGGTAGGAAGGGGCGTCGAATGGGCTGGATTGCGTCGCTCATCCAGGGAAGGGCTTTCGGGTCGGCCCAAAAGTGTTGATGGGCATCCAATCGGGGGGAGGCCGTCATCCCTTGCCTCTCGCCTTCCATTCCTTCCCGTCGGGCCAAGAAAAGGCCGCCACCGAATCGGGCTTCATCGCCACCCCGTATCCCGGTGCATGGGGAAGGAGGTAGCGCCCGTCCTTGGCCCGGGCCGGGGCCTCGAAATGCTCGTGAAGATGGTCCACCCATTCACCCGCCCTGCCTTCCATGGAACCCGAAACGCAGAGGTAATCCACGGCGAGCAGGTGGGCGACGTGCTCGCAAAGACCCACGCCTCCGGCATGAGGGCAGACCGGAACGCCCGCCTTCGCCGCCATCAGCATCACTGCCAGAACCTCGTTGAACCCTCCCAGCCGGCAGGAATCCAGCTGGCAAAAGGAAATCGCCTCCGCTTGGAGGAGTTGTTTGAAAATCACCCGGTTCGCGCACTGCTCCCCCGTGGCCACCCCTATGGGAGAAATCGCCCGGGCAATCGCCGCGTGGCCGAGAACATCGTCGGGAGAGGTCGGCTCCTCAATCCAAAGGGGTCGAAATTCGGCCAGGGCTTCCATCCAGGCCATCGCCTCGGGCACGCTCCATTTTTGGTTCGCGTCCATCATCAATTCCCGTTCCGGTCCGATGCATTCCCTGACGAGGGACGCGCGCCTGCGGTCGTCCTCGAGGTCGGAGCCTACCTTCATCTTGAACCAGTTCCACCCTTGCTCCAAGCCTTCCCGGCAGAGCCTTTGGATTTTCTCGTCGTCATAACCCAGCCACCCCACGGATGTTATGTATGCCGGATAGCCCTTTTCGCTGATTTCCTCCTCCCTCTCGGATTGCCCTTCTTTCGCGGCCGACAAAATCTCCAGTGCCTCGTCTGGAGACAGGAAGTCGTCGATGTACCGGAAATCCACGCAATCCACCAGCTCTTCAGGTGTCATGTCGGCCACCAACTTCCAAAGGGGTTTTTCTTCCGCCCGGGCCGCCAAATCCCAGATTCCGTTGACCACCGCCGCCGTCGCAAGGTGGATGACTCCCTTTTCAGGTCCCACCCAGCGCAACTGAGGCTCGCTGGTGAGGCTCCTCCAGAACCCCGCCCAGTCAGACCGGATTTCATCCAGGCATCTTCCGACTGCCAGTGGCTCCAACGCCCTGACCGCCTGGACCACGATTTCGGTTCCCCTCCCCAGGGTGAAAGCCAGGCCATGGCCTTTCAGGCCGGGCGCATCCGTGTTCAGCACCACATAGGCGGCTGAATAATCCGGATCGGTATGCATCGCATCCGACCCGTCCCCCAGGTCGGAGGTCGGGAAGCGGACATCCGTGACCTCGAAGCCCTTGATGGTTGCGGATGCCGGCATGCGAGAGCAAAGGCTAGCCGCGCCCCGGCCTATACTCCGCCCTTCATGAGGCTCCGCCTTCTCCTGCTGCCTCTCCTCTGTCTTCCCCTCGGATGCCAAGGCGACTCGCACGGCCCGGAAAACGAGAAGGCCGGAGCGTCGGTCATCGCCATGATTCCCAAGGGGACCACCCATGCCTTTTGGAAATCGGTGGAAAAGGGGGCCCGAAAAGCCGCGGATGAACAAGGAGTGAAACTCATCTGGAAGGGTCCCCTCAAGGAAAACGACCGGGCCCAGCAAATCCAATTGGTTCAGCAATTCCTCGCGCAGGACGTGGACGGTCTTCTCCTGGCCCCCCTCGATCACAAGGCGCTCAGGGCCCCGGTTGCTCGGGCCGGAGACTTGGGAATTCCAGTGGTCATCTTTGACTCCTCCCTCGAAGGCGAAGTCGGCAAGGATTTCCTGTGCCTGGTTGCCACCGACAATTTCGAAGCTGGACGGCTGGGAGGGGCAAGGCTTCGCCAGCTGATTGGAGGAACCGGCAAGGTGGTCCTGCTTCGATACCAGGTGGGTTCGGCCAGCACCACCCGTAGGGAGGAGGGCTTCCTGGAAGCCGTCCAGGAAGGAGGGGGTGTCGAAGTCCTGATTGACAATCGGTGGGCAGGACCCACCGTGGGAGATGCCAAGACGGAATCTCTCAACCTCATGCCCCGTATTCGTGAAGCCGACGGTGTCTTCTGTTGCTGTGAGCCGGTGGCGGCCGGGATGCTGCTTGCTCTTCGCCAGGAAGGCTTGGCCGGGAAAATCAAGTTCGTCGGATTCGATGCGTCCCCCCTTCTGCTTGACGGGCTTGAAAATGGAGAAATCGACGCCCTTGTGGTGCAGGACCCTCAGGGGATGGGCGCCCTTGCCGTGAATTCCATGGTCGACCACCTCGAGGGGAGGCCTGTGGGCCACTTCATGGACACCGGGGCGGCAGTATTGACCCTGCAAGACCTTCAGAATCCAGAAATCCGGAGACTTCTCGAGTGACCAGGCTCCGGATGGAAGGCATCCGGAAGAATTTTGGGGGCACCCTCGCTCTTGGCGGGGTGGACCTCACGGTTGCGGAAGGTGAAATCCATGCCCTGGTAGGCGAAAACGGGGCCGGGAAAAGCACCCTGATGCGCATTCTCTCCGGCGCCCTGGCCCCGGATTCTGGAAGCATGGAATTACAGGGAATCCCCTTCCAACCCGCCAACCCACGAGAGGCGAGGGACAGGGGGATTGCCATGGTTCACCAGGAACTCTCCCTCGCTCTACACCTCACGGCAGCTGAAAATATCATGCTCGGAAACGAGCCTCGCAAGCGCTTCATTCTCGACCGGAAAGCCCTCCACAAGCAGGCCCAAGCCGCCTTGGACAAGGTCGGAAGGCTCGACATCCCCCTGGATTCCCCTGCCTCACTCCTTTCT
>DCAK01000021.1:8461-8705 GCA_002311925.1 Planctomycetes bacterium UBA1135 | reverse complement strand
ATTCCCCTGCCTCACTCCTTTCTCCGGCGGCTCAACAACTGGTTGAAATCGCTCGCTCAGTCGCTCTGGGTTGCGAAATCTTCGTCCTCGATGAACCCACCAGCAGCCTGGGCAAGGAGGACGCGAACCGATTGTTCGAGTTGTTGAGAGCCCTCAAGGCCGAGGGAGCTTCGGTGATTTACATCACCCACGTGCTCGAAGAGGTAGAAGTTCTGGCCGACCGTTGCACGGTTCTTCGGGACGG
>DCAK01000021.1:363-8323 GCA_002311925.1 Planctomycetes bacterium UBA1135 | reverse complement strand
CCCGAGGTCGCGCCGGGCAAGGGGTGAACGCCTTCTTGAAATCAGCGAGCTGGCCGGCAATCCTCTTCCTGAACGCGCCTCACTCGAGGTTTACAGGGGGGAAATCGTCGGCATCGCCGGTCTCATGGGCGCCGGCCGCACAGCCCTTCTCCGAACCCTGTTCGGATTGGACCCCCTCGCCGGAGGGGAGATTCACATCCAAGGGTTCACCGGGCCCCGCTCTCCCTTTCATCGCTGGGAAAACCGAACCGGTTTCTTGAGCGAAAACCGGGCGGGCGAGGGGCTGGCCGCAAACTTGTCCGTGGCTCAAAACCTCTGCCTTCCAGGCCTCCATCGACTGACCCGCAACGGCCTGCTTCCCTCGACAGCGGCCGAGGAAGCGACAAGCAAGTGGGTCGAAGCCCTCGGGATTCGCTGCAGTTCTTCCAACCAAAAGGTGGCCGAGCTTTCCGGGGGAAATCAGCAAAAAGTTGCGCTGGCCCGGCTCCTGTTCATGGAAGCCGACCTCCTCTTCCTGGACGAACCCACCCGCGGGATTGATGTCGGGGCGAAGCAGGGCATCTACCAATGGTTGGATGGCCTCGCCAATGGGAACACCCCATCCGGCAACCCCTGCGGGATCCTGATGGTCAGCAGCTACCTTCCTGAACTCCTCGGGATTTGCGACCGCATCGCCGTCATGAGGGATGGCGTCCTCGGCCATGCCCGCCCCGTAGAGGAACTCGACGAGCACTCCATTCTCCTGGAAGCAACGGGAACCCGCGTCGCTTGAATTCCCCTTCCCGCATCCGCTCCCTTCTACCTCTCTTGAAGGCGGCGGGCCCCATGGCCGGATTGGCCTTCGCCTGGGGATTGTTCGCCCTTCTGGCCGGTGGCGATTTCACCTCCCTGGGAAATACACGGTTGATGTTGTTGCAGACGGCCGTCGTCGGAACCGCCGCCGTGGGAGCGACCATCATCATCATTTCGGGAGGCATCGACCTTTCGGTGGGCTCCACGATTGCCCTGGGCACAGTGGTGGCAGCCCTCCTCCTCCAGGCTGGATTTCCCCCCGCCGTTGCGGCCGCAGGGGCACTGGGAATTTCCCTCCTCGTCGGGGCCAGCATTGGCGCCTTCGTCATCGGCCACGCCGGGCGCATCGCAGCTCTTGCCATCGCCGTGCTAATGGGAGTCACCGTGGGAGGGTCTGCTGGGCCCGTCGCCGGAATCCTCGCCGCCCTCGCAGCGGCCACTTTCCTCTGGACCGCCGCGGGAAGGTGGCTTCCCAAGCTGGAGCTGGTCCCCTTCGTCGTCACCCTCGCACTTTGGGGGACCCTTCGTGGCCTGGCCAAGGGGCTGGCCGACAACCAGGGGGTTTATCCCGAAACGACCGGCTGGCTTGGCGACCTCATGGTCTCGGGGAATTCAGGATTGGCTCCGGGAGTTTGGATTCTTTTCCTGATTGCCGCCGCTTTCGCCGGACTTCTACGCTGGACCCCGTTGGGCCGACACTTCTTCGCGGTCGGCTCGAACGAAGAAACTGCCCGTCTTTGCGGAGTTCGGGTGGAACGGGTCAAGGTCCTCGCCTACGTCCTCGGCGTGGGTTGCGCAGGAATCGCCGCGCTTCTGCAGTTTTCCTTCCTGTCCATGGGCGACCCCACGACCGCCGAGGGTTACGAATTGCGAGTCATCGCCGCGGTGGTCATCGGAGGAGCCAGCCTTTCAGGTGGGGAAGGCTCCATCCTCGGCACCCTCATCGGGGCCCTCATCATGGTGGTGGTCGACAACGGATGCACCCAGATGGGGCTGGAAAACTGGATTCAGGATGTGGTCACCGGGGCCATCATTCTCGCCGCAGTCCTTGTCGACAGGGCTCGACACCTCAGGGCCTGAGGCCGATTTCGGCGAATCCGGCCCGGCCAGGGTGCCTCGCGCCCTTGCTTCGGTCGAGGATGTGGACTTCGATTTTCCGCACGGGACCCGATTCGGGGAGGGGGATGACCGTGACTGCAAGGGGGTCGGGGTCGAGTTCGGCCTCGAAAAAATCCCCACGATCCAAGGAAATTGCCACGCGTCGCACATGGTCGTGGTTTCCCTCGGTGCTAATCCTGCTGTCCATCGGACAAAGGAACAGCACCCCGGCATCCACGGGGGAAGGGAGTTCGAGCCGAATCCAGGGTTGGGGGTCGCTTGCATCGCAAACCCAACCGGTCTTTTGGAGAAGGTCGTTTGCCTTGAGGGCATCCCCCTCATTTGAAGACGCTGTCATCGTTGGACGAATTCGGTCCAAGAGATTGGGTCGAATCCGCTCCATAGCCTCCCTTTGGAACTCGGCGGGGTCGCGGGAAATGGAGATTGCCAAGGGGAAAGACTCCACTTCCCGCCCATCTGCGAATCGCACCCTGACCTGGACAGTGTGCTTTCCCGGGACCCTGATGAAGGCCCGGGCAGCGAGCCTCGCCCCATCCCATCGGGCACTCGCAACCCCCTTCACGGTGGCAACCAAGATGCCGTCCACCAGGTAATCCACCTCCGCCACTTTAGGCCCCTTGCCATCCACGAGAAGATCCTCGGCAAATCCTTCCAGCATCATCACCAATCGCTGAATGCCCGTGGCCCGGAACCGAATGGGGCCCTTTGGTTGGGCCCAAACGCCGGGCGGCGTTTCTTCCGCCGTCCCTCCCGAAGATGGAGAGGTCGCCCGGTTGAGGAAGAGAAGCGCGAAATTGGAATCCACCAAGCCGCCCCATTCACCAGTAGCTTTCTGGGATTCAAGGAGGACCTCCGCTCCATCCCTGTACCAATCGAATGGTCCAATCTTGTCCGATTCAAGGAGGGCGCCCACCCGCTCCATACCGTAAAGGTAATAGAAGGGGCTCGACCCGCTCCCGGGATTGGACCGCACCGTGTAGTTCTCTTCCAGCCAAGCCAACGCCCTCTTTCGGCTTTTTTCCGCCATGGTTCGCCACCTGCGGCCTAGGGTTGGGCAGCAGTGTTCTGCCAAAGCCGTCACGCAAAGTCCGGCGGTGGTCATGGAGCCCGAAACGGGATAGGACCGCCCACCGGGGAAATAGCTGTAACCGGCAGCGAGGTCTCCTTGGGTCCGTGCAATTCCCTTTTCGGCCTCTTCCTGGAAAGAATCAACAACCGTTTCAATCATTCGTCGCCAAACTTCTGCGGGAATCTCAATTCCCATGCGATTCGCGGCCCAAAACCCAAGGGCAGCAAATTGGGTGTTGGAAAGATCCACCGGGCCTGTCGGGTATCCCCAGGTTCCGGGCTGGCCCTTACGTTCCCAGGCCAGAAGGTCTCCGACAATCCGTTCGGCGTGGGGGATTACGGAAGGGTTCTCGGAAGCAGCGTAAGCCATGAGTTGAATCCCGGCCGAATAAGTCTTTTGAGGATCGGCCTCCCCTAGAAAGGTGAGGGCGTTCTGAACGGAGGGGTGGCTTGGGAGAATCCCCGATTCAAGAATGGCATACAGGGTTAACGCGGTGATTCCATTCGGGTAGTTGTCGTACCCGAGCCAGGAACCGTCCCGTGCCTGGTTCGAGAGAAGGTGGTCCCTTCCCTTTCCGATTGCGGAATTGATGCGCGCCTGCATTGCGTTGAGACTCGGGCCGGAGGGAGTCCCGGATGCTCGAGGCCCCTCGATAGCTGGCAACTTGCCTTTCCCCCCTTTAAAGATCCGGATGATTTCCACCCGGGACAACGCCCTCTCATAAAGGCGGACCTCGCGAAGAGCCCCGACCATGGGGTAGTTTTCGTCCTTGTCCAAATAGGCGCCCGCGACGAAGTTGTAGGTTTCCTTTGAGTAGAGGATTTTCCCTCCTTGGTCCTTCGACTCGGCCTGGAGCTCCCCGTCGATCCATATCTGTTGGGTTTTCCCGTCCCATGTGCCGACCAGGTGGTACCAACGAGCGGGACGGAAAGTTTGGTTCGCATTCAAGTAAAGAAGATTGCCCCGGCCTTCAGTAGCCAAGCCGAAAGTAAATCGGCTCCCTCGGGAGCCCAGTACCCATCCGGATTCGTCGCTCCCATTGTCCTCGACTGCGCCAAGGATTCCCCCCCAAGGCAAGGACTCATCCATCGCTACCCAGACTGCCACGCTCATCTTCTTCCCGGGAAGATTGGAAGGGAGCATCTCCGTGGAAATGCTGAGTCCCGGGTCGCCGGGAGAGAAAATCCAGGCCGCACCGTTCTTGTCCTGCAGAAAACGAGCGGGCCCCAAAGTCTTGAGACCAAAATCCCCCTTGATGGGTTGAAAAACCCCGTCCACCAGGTTTTCCGGCTCAAGAACCCAATGGGAATGAAGCCCCGAAGAGACTTGGGGAACCAGAGCCAGGAAGAGGAGGGGAAGCACCGGGAGAGTGGACGAAGGTCGAGAACCAAGGTTATCCTGGCTTTCCATGGGTACATTCCTTGGCATTTTTCTCCCCGGAATCCTTTTTCTTCCGCAAGCCGACCCTGCCCGCATCGAGGCGGACATTCGAACGATGGTTTCCTTCGGGACCCGCCACACCGGAAGCAGCCAGGACGACCCGAAAAGAGGCATTGGCGCCGCCCGACGATGGGTCGAGAGGGAATTGGGCGCCATCTCGAAGGAATTTCACGAGGGCCGACTCCAGGTGACCACCCACGGGCATTCCTTCCTGGGCGTACCCCGTTTCCCCGGCGACGGAGATGTCATCAATGTGGTGGCGACCCTTCCCGGTTCCGACCCCGAGCGCTTGGTAGTGGTTTCGGGCCACCTGGATTCCAGGGCAAGCGACCCGATGGATGCGGAAAGCGACGCTCCCGGCGCCAACGACGACGCCAGCGGGGTGGCCGCGGTCCTGGAAGCCGCACGGATTCTCGAGGGCTGTCGACCCCGGGCGACCCTGGTCTTTCTCGTGGTGGAAGGCGAGGAGCAGGGATTGCTGGGCTCCCGGGGAGAGGCCCTTTCCTGGAAGGAGGAAGGACGAAAAATCGCCGGAATGTTCACCCTGGACATCGTCGGCGGGGCGGTGGGTTCCGCCATGCAATCCGACCCTCTCGCCCTGCGCGTATTCAGCGACGGGATGCCGGGCTCGGGAAGGAAACCGGTCGGTAGCTATGAGGATTCTTCCTCCCGCCAGCTCGCCCGTTACTTGCGCCGGGCAGGGGAGGCCGCGGTTCCGAAATTCAAGATTACCCTCATCCAACGGCTGGACCGATTTCTTCGGGGTGGTGACCACAAGCCTTTTCACCAGGCCGGATGGCCTGCCGTGCGCCTTACCGAACCCTTCGAAAATTACGCCTGGCAGCACCAGGACGTGAGAAAGGAAGACGGAATCCAGTTCGGAGACCTTCCTGGGCATGTAGATTTCCAATATGTCGCTCGGGTGACGGAATGCGTTGCCGCAGCCGCTGGGGAACTGGCCCGCGCCCCCGCCGCCCCTTGGAGAGTCGAAGTGGATTGCAGAAAGCTCAGTCCCCACACCCGATTGACCTGGACTCCATCCCCCGAAAAGAACCTCGCGGGTTACGCGGTTCTCCGACGCCGCACCCACGAGCCTGACTGGACCCATCGCCAAGCGGTTCCAGCCGACCAAGTGGAAATCACCCTGGAAGGAGTTTCAAAGGACGACTGGCTCTTCGGAGTGGAGGCCTTCGACGAGGCCGGGAACCGAAGCCTTCCGGTCTACCCGGAACCTCGATTCCGTTGATTCGGGCCATCTTGCTTGTCGGTGCGATGGCGAGTTGCGCCATCCCTGCCCCCCGCCTCGAGGAACCCTTCAAGGTTCTCATCCTGGGCGACTCCATTTCCATCGGGTACACCCAAGGGGTGCGGGAAATCCTGGGGAACCGTGCCACTGTGGTTCGGCCCACCCATGCCAATACGGGCAAGCCGGAGAATTGCGCGGGAACCACCTATGGGAAGAACCAGATTGACCGATGGCTCGGGCTTGAAGGCGGGGATTTCGACATCGTCCATTTCAACTTCGGTCTCCACGATCTCAAGCGGGTGCATCCAGAAACCGGCAAGGGCTCGAATCGACCCGACGATCCTCCACAAGCGACTCTCGAGGTCTACGCCGCTCAACTTCGACACATCACCTCCCGGCTCCAGGCGAGCGGGGCGCGGCTGGTTTTTGCCACAACCACTCCCGTTCCCCAGGGAAAGGTAGGCCCCCATCGCGACCCCGGAGATGTGGTCCGCTACAACGATGCCGCCAGAGCCTTGATGGCGGAGTTCGACATTCCCGTCGACGACCTATACGCCTTTGCCCTGCCCCGGCTCGCTGAAATCCAGCGACCGACCAATGTCCACTTCACCCCCGAGGGTTCCCGCGCTCTCGCTGAACAGGTCGCGGGGAAAATCCTGGAGGCGGCAGTCAGTCCGCCGCGTGGGCCTTGAGCACTTCCAAGGTTGCGAATTCCAACATGGAGCCGTGGGTGGCCGCCAGCATCAGGCGCGGGGCGCAACCGGCTTCCAGCGCTTCCACCCAGCGGAGCGCGCACAAGCACCACCGGTCCCCCGGCAGAAGCCCGGGAAATCCAAATTCAGGATGCGGGGTGGAGAGATCGTTCCCCCTCGACTGCGAAAACTCCAGGAATTCTTCCGTCATGACGACGCAGACCGTGTGAAGGCCGTGGTCCTCGGATCCAGTTCGGCAACAGCCGTCCCGATAAAAACCCGTCAACGGATTCGCACTGCAAATTTGTAGCTCTCCGCCGAGAACATTCCGACCCGTAATCTTGACTGATGGTTTCATTCCCCTTTCCGAGGCTCCTTGCTGAGATTGTAATCAACAACGGCACTGGATCGAAAGCCGATGCGATGCGCGATGGCCTGAAGGGTCTTTCCCGATTCCAGTTGAAAAGGCTCTGAAAAGGGTCGCCATCCGGCTTCTCCTTTCCAGCGCCAGCCGATGGAAGCGCCGGGGGTGTCGGAAGTGAACCATGCGTTGCCAAGACGGTCGGAGCCCAGGCAGGGCACGGCGGTAAGGACGGGTCCTCCTGTGAGGGGCTGAAGCCTCTCCCTGAGCATCTCGTTCTCCTCCAGGAGGCCCAAGTCGCCGGTTTCTTCCATCCACCCCTCGAGGGCAACGCGCAATCGCGATGCCACCTCGGTCATTTCCGGATTCGCGATGAGGTTTTCAACTTCGTGAGGGTCGGCGGCGGTGTCATAGAGCTCTTCGGCGGGTTTCCCGGGGTCCACAACCTGCCACTGGGCGGGGGTGGACTCGCCGGAAGCTCGAAGAGCGTGTATCTCAGCCGTCATCGGAATGAACTCGGCGTAAGCCACCGGATAGATGCGGGGTTTTTCGGGCATGTAGTTCCGGACGTAGCGGTACCGGCCGTCGGCAACTGCTCGGGTTCGGTCAAGTTCGGCATCCATACGGTCCGCATGGAAGAAGACCAGCCCGGTTCCGGGCTTTTTGTGTGGGCCGGCAAAGGCCCTGCCAACCATCCAGGGCTGAGCCTCAATTCCAGCGAACGAAAGAACCGAAGGTGCGAAATCCACGAAGCTCACCGGGCGATGGCTGACGGACGTGCTCCCTCCCGGTCTGCAAACGACCAAAGGCACTCTAGTGCCGGAATCGTATATACATCGCTTGCCACGGGGCAGCCCGACCCCATGGTCACTGAAAAAGAAGATGACCGTGGTCTCCAGAAGACCAGCATCCTTCAGCTCCTCCACCAATTCCCCCACCTTGGCGTCCATGGCGGCGATGTTGTCATAGGTTCGGGCGATGTCGGTCCTAACCACGGGGGTGTCGGGCCAATAGGGCGGAACCGTGACCTTCGACGGGTCGACTACCTCCGGCCGCCGCCGGGTCCCCGGAAATGTGCCGCTTTCGTGGGTGATGGTGAGGTTGAAAACGGCGAAAAAGGGCTGGTCTGGGTCGGTCCGATTTTTCCAGTGGGCCTTGCGGCCGGACTGGTCCCAGACCGTGAGCGGAGCCTTGAACTGGTAGTCGGTCTTCGAGTTGTTGGTGCAGAAGTAGCCGGCCTT
>DCAK01000021.1:0-296 GCA_002311925.1 Planctomycetes bacterium UBA1135 | reverse complement strand
AATTCGGGAAAGCAGCGGACCTCGGGTGGAGGCACGGCTTCGTAGGAGGGAATGCCGTCATAGGCCCCGGGATTTCGGGCCAGGGCGGCATTGCTGGGTTTCCCAGTCCGCATGTGCATCGCCCCGATGGCCGTTGCGTAGCACCCGGTAATGAGGGTGGCCCGAGCGGGAGCGCAAACCGGGGCATTGGCGTAGGCCCGGGTGAAGCGGGTGCCCCGGGCGGCCAGGGCGTCCACATGGGGGGTCGGAACGGTGTGGTCCCCGTAACACCCCAGCCAGGGGCTCATGTCCTCGAC
>DCAK01000052.1:7552-9679 GCA_002311925.1 Planctomycetes bacterium UBA1135 | reverse complement strand
GCCCGCGAGGATCGCCCCGTCCACCTGGTGGCCGTCCGAGTCCAAGCCGACGGACCGGCGGTCTCGCCTTGGAAACGGGTTCGGACGCGCCGCCACGAGCCCGCCGCCTTCGACCTCCGCGACGCCTGGATGCCCGAGGGTGGAGGTCGCCGAGGGGGGGCCGCCGATTCCGCTGGAAAAGTCCGCGCTGCCTGGCACACCCGCGAAGACCTTCGGCCCGGGGCGGTGATTCGGGGTCCCGCCTGCGTGGCCGAATATTCGGCCACGACGGTCATCCCGAAAGGATGGACAGCGACTCTCGACGGATGGGGTTGCCTGGCGCTGGAGGAGGACGGATGACTCTTCCGCTTTCCGTCCACCGCCACCTCTTCGCCAGCGTGGCCGAGGAAATGGGCGAGGCCCTGCGGCTTTCCGCGATTTCTCCCAACGTGAAGGAGCGGCTCGATTTTTCCTGCGCGTTGTTGGATGGTATGGGCCGGCTGGTGGCTCACGCCGCCCACATCCCCGTCCACCTGGGAAGCGCCCACATGACGGTGCCCGCCGTCCTGGCCGAACTGGACCCGGGGCCGGGAGACATCGTCGTCCTGAACGACCCTCATCGCGGGGGCACCCACCTGAACGATGTCACGGTCGTCGCCCCGCTTTTTCATCGGGGCCGTCGGCTGGGTTTTCTTCTGGACCGGGCCCACCACGCGGATGTGGGGGGGGCCGAACCCGGGTCGATGGGCGGTGCCCGCGACCTGTCGGAGGAAGGAATCTGCATGGGCCCCACATGGTTGGCGCGCCGGGGCAGGAATGTAAAGAGCGCCTGGGACGGCTTCCTGGGCGCCGTCCGCGACCCCGAGGCCGGGCGGGGAGACCTCCTGGCCCAGTGCGCGGCTCTTCATCGAGGCGGCGAACGCTTCGCCGACCTGGTTCACCGCTTCGGGTCGGATGAAGTTGAACGCGCCATGTCCGGGCTGGTGGCTCATGGGGAGAAACTGACGGCGGCCTTGTTGAGGTCATGGCCGGTTGGCGAGGCCGAGGCCCGCGACCGCCTGGATGGCCCGGGGTCCCCGGAAATCCGGTGCCGGGTCAAGCTGGGCAGGGGTCGCCTGACGGTGGACTTCACCGGAACCTCGCCGCAGGCGCCGGGGTCCTGGAACACCCACCGGGCGGTGGTCACGAGCGCGGTCTTCTACGTGCTTCAATCCCTTTCGCCCGACGAGATTCCGGAAACCAGCGGCACCCTGGCCCGGGTGACCTTGAAACTTTCCCCCGGCTCGCTGGTTTCCTCCTCGGCCCCGGCCGGGGTGGCGCTCGGCAATGTCGAGACCTCCCAGCGCATCGTGGATGTCCTTCTTCAGGCCCTGGGGAAGCTTCTTCCCGGGGTGGTGCCGGCGTCCAGCCAGGGAACCATGAACAACCTTCTCTTCGGCGGGATCCGCGCAGACGGGAGGCCCTTCGTCCATTACGAAACCCTGGGCGGCGGAGCCGGGGGTGGACCCTCGGGGGCAGGGGCTTCCGCCGTCCAGGTTCACATGACCAACACCCGCAACACCCCGGTCGAGGTCCTGGAGGCTGAACTGCCCGTCAGGGTGACCGCCCTCGGGGTGCGTCGCGGAAGCGGCGGCCGTGGTCGGCACCGGGGCGGCGACGGCATGGTCAAGGAAGTGGAATTCCTCGAACCTGCCCGGGTCACCGTGGCGGCGTCGCGGCGTCGGCAGGGCCCGCCGGGGGCAAGGGGAGGCCGGGCCGGCGCGCCAGGGCTGGACACCGCCACCCTGGACGGGAAATCGACGCCGTTGGAACCAGGCAAACCCGTTGATTTCCAGCCAGGCGACAAGGTTCGCCTCGCCACCCCCGGAGGGGGGGGCTGGGGCCGGCCCTAGGGCGTTCGGGCGGGGATTCCTCCGCGGCTGAACTAGTCGTCGCTGGGGTGGTAGAGGTGCTGGTCGTCCAGCAGGTGGTACTGGTCCACCTGGCGCCCGAGGACATCCGAAAGGCTGTCCTTGAAGGCGCAACACTCGACCTTGATTCCCTTGGCCTGGAGGTGGGGAACCACATCGGCGAAGACCCCGTTTCCGGAGACGATGACGATGGAATCCACCTGGTTGGCGATGCGAATCATGTCCATGGCGATGCCCA
>DCAK01000052.1:5428-7487 GCA_002311925.1 Planctomycetes bacterium UBA1135 | reverse complement strand
TTCCCATTCGGCCTTCCGCGACCCGTCCATGCGCTCGATGAGCTCGCGCTTGCGGACCTCGAATCCGCAGTAGCGGAGGTGGTCGGTGAAGGAAATCTGGTCGAGACCCTCGCGGTCGATGACATAGGCGATGGCCCTCACCAGGCGCCGGTTGCGGACGCAATGGCGCAGCATCTTCGAGTAGCTGAGGTTGGCGCTGTAGATTTTCTTCGCCGAGTGGTACATGTTCTGCACATCCACGAAGACGGCCACGCGCTGGCGGCGGAGGAATCCACCCGGCGAGGCGTATCCCCCGTTGTTGGGGACCTGGCCCGTGCGAGGGTTGAGGTTCAGGAATCGACGGAGGCGCCAGACCTCGTCCTTGAGGTCGAGGTATTTCTCCTCGAGGTCGACCCGGTCGACGCCCTCAACATCCTCACCGGTGTCGATGACGATGTGGTCGCCGTACTCCTGGGTGGGGGCGGGACCGGTGGTCGCGACAGGCTGGGCCGCAGGCTTGGTTGCGACGGTTTCCTCTTCGGCCGGCTCGGTTTCTTCAACCTCTTCGGCCTCATCGGTTTCCTCGACGGCTTCGGCTTCCTCAGCTTCGTCAGTTTCGGGTGTCGTGGTTTCCTCTTCGGAGGATGCAACGGTTTCTTCGTCTTCGGTCGTAAGGATGTCTGAATCGGTCATAACAAGCGTCTGATGTTTGGGGCGGAGCCCCGAGTCTGGAGGTTGGGGTTGAGAGGGGAAGGATAGGAGTTGGGCAGTATAGCCCCAATCCGCTTGGTCGCCCTCGAATGAGCAGGCTTCCCTCAGGCCCCTACGGGGCGGGCGGAAACCGGGGGGGCTTCGGGACAGGCCTCGGCAGCAAGGATGCGGTCCACCCGGTAGTGCTTGTAATGGAGGGCATGGTGGCAGAGCCCCTCCAGAATCGGCCCACCCCGACTCTGGAAAACCCATCGAGGGGAAATCCGGGTATCGATCACCCGGCCATCCGCAAGCCGGTACCTCAGGTCCACCGATTCGTCCCGCAGGGCGGCTTCCTCGAGGGCCTTCAGGGATAAGGGAAGGCTCGGAGTTTCGGGGCCGAATCCGGAAAGAGGGCCTCCGCCTCCCATGAGCTTCGCGGGGAGGGCCCCATCGGCCACCTCCTCCATGCGCTGCAGGAGATTCAGGCAATGCTCGGCGTCGGAGGCGGCCCGGTGATGGTCGCCTCGGGGAAGACCCAGGTCGTCGACCAGGGCCTCCAGGGCATGGGATGGCCGCTGGAGAATCTTTCGAGCCGCGAGAAGGGTGCAGAGGACAGGGTTGGATGGAATCGAAATTCCCAACCGCACGCATTCACAAGCCAGCATGGATGCGTCAAAACGAGCGTTGTGGGCAACAAGGGGAAGAGGACCCATCCAAGCAAGGAACTTGGGCAGGATTTCGGAGGCCGGGGGCGCCTCGGCCACCGCGGCGTCGGTGATTCCGTGAACCCTCACCACAACTTCGGGAATGGGGGCCTCCGGATTCACCAGGGTTTCGAAACGGTCCACGATGTTGCGCCCCTTCACCCTGAGGGCCCCGATTTCGACCAGCCGCGCGCTCGGCGGCATGCCGGTGGTCTCGGTGTCCACGACCACGAATTCCCGGGGGAAGGATGTCATGCGTCGAGTTCCGCAGGGTGGGGGCCCGCCCACCTGCGGTGGGCCCAGGTCCCCAGGTAGAGCAGCGGGGTGTCGGCCAGGGCCACCAGGGCCTTGAATCCCCAAAGGCCCAGGATCGTGGGAATCATCCAGTCGAGGGGTTTCTCGCCGGCGAAGAGCACGCCAACCACGAGGGCTGAATCCAGGAACTGGGACACCACGGTTGAGGCGTTGTTCCTCAGCCAGAGGTGGCGCCCCCGGGTGAGCTGTTTCCAGAAATGGAAGAGCCGAATGTCGACCAGCTGGGCGCACAAATAGGCCACGAGGGATGCCGCCACGACCTTCCAAGCCCCCTGAAAGGCCGCCTCGTAGGTGGCGGTATCCAGCGGCGAATCTTGGGCCGCCGGGAAAATCGACCCCAGCCAGAGAACCCCCAGCACGAAAACCAG
>DCAK01000052.1:2234-5310 GCA_002311925.1 Planctomycetes bacterium UBA1135 | reverse complement strand
TTCGGAAAGCAAGTCGGTCACGAGAAAAGTGATGGGATAGGGGAGGGCCCCCACCGAAAGGAGGACCGGGCCCATTCCCCAATCCAACCAGATGAACTTGCGGGCGATGAGATTGCACACCACCAGAGAAGCCACGAAGACCGAGGCCAGAATCAGCCAGGACTTTTCGTGACGGTTCACTTGACCGGGTACTCCTCCAATACCCACCCCTTCCAGACCTCCTCGGCCTTGGGAACCGTCCAACCGAAATGCTCCCGAAAGGCGGCCCGTTGGGCGTCGTCCATGTGCGACCCGTCGGGAAAGCCCTTCTTGTCGCGTCTCTCCTTGAGGCTGCGCATGAAGCGGCCGAACTTTCCCTCCCCTTGGGCGATGAGGAAATCCACCTTCGACCAGCAAACCAAGTGGTCTTCCCATTCCAGTTCTGCGAAGGACGCTCGNNCAATTCGGCGAAGGAAGCCCGCTTCAGCAGGGACGCGAAACTTGCGGCCTCCTTTTTCACCACCATGCGCCTCACTTCGGGGCCCCACTTTTCCAGAACCTTCTTTTCCCGAAAGGTGGACTCCACGGTGTCGAATAGGTTGAAACGGGGGTCGTTCCGTTGTTCGGCCCAATGAGCGAAACCTTCGGTAATCCAAACAGGCAACTCGTAGGAATAGTGCCGAAAACCGTCGAGGAAATTGTGAGCCAGGCAGTGCAGGAGGAGGTTATGGAGCTGGCGGTCGTGACGAATCTTTTCGGTTTCGAGATTGACCCCTATCCACAGGCAATCTCGGTCGACGTTGTTCCACCTCTGGGGTTTGTCGTAGCCCAATCCCCACTCGTTGCGCATGAACTCGCGGAAAGGCCCGGCGTTTTGAAAGACCATGATCTCGAACTTGTCATGCTCGCCCAAGTAGCGCCCCCAACCGGACATGATGTTGGCCTCGTCGTCGGTGAAGTCCTGCTCCCTCATTCCCATCAAGGCGACGAATTCCCGGTAGAAGGATTCCGCACGCTCGGCCACGAGGTGAAGGCGCAAATCCATGTCCAGGACCGGAATCTTGGGCCGAATCGCTGGCCATCTGTCCCGAAGGGCCTCCAACTCGGCCTTGTAGATTTTCTTCTCGGATTGGGGGACCTTCCAGGGTTCGAGGTTGATGCCGATGCGGAAGTGCGGGGTTTCCAACCACGCGGCCGGCCAAAAGAGGTCCTTGGCGATTTTCTCGTTGGTGGACCGCCCGAAGGGAAAGGGTTGGTGGACGAACCCGTTCTTGGCCATCAATTCCGGGTCGTTTTCACAAAGGCCGCAGACCCGTTCTCCCTGGCCGAGGGCCGGCGAGCCCATCAGGCTCAGGAAGAGAAGACAGAGGGCGGAAAGTTTCAAGGAATCCGCGTCTCCCATTTCCGGGTTTCTTCAACGAGGGCGAGAACCGAGGCCTTGTCCAGGGGCGGGTCCCCGTCCAGGATGACGCGCAAGCCGTTGATGGCGGCGACCTTGATGGAGGGGTCGGTGTTCTTGAGATGAGTACGCAGGGCCGGGGCGTGTTCCTTGGAACCCAGCAGTTCGAACATGCGCATACCCGCCAGCCGGGCCGCGCGGTCCTCAAGATTCACGAGGGCGAGGCAGGCGGCGGAGAGAGGGCCGCGTTCCACACCCTGGAAATCGGCTCGGAGGGAAGATTTGGATTCCGCCCAGCTTTCCATGAACCATGCGTGCAGGGTGGGGACGGATTCCTTCAACCCTCGCCGACCCAAACCCCTGGCTGCTTCATAGGCCGCCCTCCCCGCGCTCTTCTTCAGTCGTTCAAGAAGGAATTCCTCCGCGTCCTCCCGGCCGGAGTCCGCCCACCGGCGCAGGAGGAAAACCCGGGCCGACTCGGGGGTGCGCTTGCCCACCTCGTCCCAGGCGATTTGAAGGTCCTCTTCGGCCAGGACCCCGTTGAGAACCGCCTCCAACAAGGGGCGGCGGTCCTCCTTTTCTTCTTCCGCATCGGGGTCGGGTTCGAACCTCCTCCAGCCGGAAAGAACCAAGGGAGCCACGCCTGCTCCGATTTCCGTCAAGGATGCCACTGCCTTTGCGAGGTCCTTCTGCGTTTTCCCTCTTCTCAAGGTCAGGAGAGCAGCTTCCGCCTTCCTGCGCGCCGGCCCCTTCAACTTGGGAAAGGCGCGCTGGATTTTCTTTTCCAACGCGGGGGCAGGCGCCTCCTGGGCGAAACCGGGAGGGGGAATTGGGGCGGAAACGGGCGCGAGAACCGGGGCGGAAACGGGGGCAAGGGCCAGACAGGCGGCGAGCACAATCACTCTTCTTCCGCGGGCCTCCGCACGCGAAGAATTTCGCTGGGAACGGCTCGTAGATAATCCTCATCACCGGAGAGCGGCAGGCGGTCCCAATCATCCCGGGCGGCCGTCCAGTCGGATTCCGACCCAACAGGGAAGACGAGTCGGCGAAGCACGACATGCGAGCGGCTCCTTACCGGGTCGTAGCGCTTGTGGAGATGGATGACCTCCCAACCCCTCGAAGTGCGCAGGGGCCCTGCCCATTCGCCTTCTTCCAGGGTTGCGGTGGCCGCCGCCACTCGGGCCCCCAGGCCGAAGGGATTCGGAGGCTCCGGAGACTGGGGGAGGGGAGCCATGTGGCCTTCCTTTTCCCAGCGCACTTCCTCGCTGTCGAAGGTCGCGCCGGCGTCGATACGGTCCGCGCATGCCTGGGCAAGATCCCTCTGCTGGATGCTTTGCTCGGGAAAGCGGTGATGGACCAGGGCGGCCGCTCCCATTCCGAACCTCATGAGCTGCCAACGGAGGGTTTGGTTACCCGTGCCAGGAAAACCCTCTTCCAACTCGGCGACCGCCTCATCCAGTTCATTTCCCGGAAGAAGAACATCTCCAATCAAGATTCCTTCCGGCTTTCCGCAGGCCGGAATGAGGAAGGGAAGGAGGAGGAGGGGGCGAAAAGTCACGAGGGAGATTATCGGGATTCCCCTCCCAAGTAGAATGTCCGGCCCGACGGTTAACCGTACCACCATGAAATTCCTCAATACGACCCTCATTCTCTCCTCCCTCTTCCTGTTTTCCTGCCAGGGGGAGAATCCCTCCGTTT
>DCAK01000052.1:0-2046 GCA_002311925.1 Planctomycetes bacterium UBA1135 | reverse complement strand
CGAGGGGCTGCAACCGCCCAAGGCGACACGGCCTACGACCTTGCCCTGGTGTATTCCCTTGGGTCGGGCCAATTGTTCCACCGCACCAATGCTCTCCTCCTCAAAGGGGAAATTGAAAGAAGAAGGAATGCGGGCCTGCTTGCTCCCGAGGAAATTCCAGAAGGATTGACCCCCGAAGCTCTCGAAAATCTTGCCTCTCTTCCTGTCGCTCCGGAAATCTCTGGGGAAATGGTGGAGGTCAGGATTCAGAAAGCCTTGGACGACAACGAGAAGGCCAACCCGGGCAATAATTTCTGGGACCAGGTTGCCGCCGCCGGTTATTCCGAGGAGGCTTACCGGAAGGAGGTCCGCAGAACCCTTCTGCTGGATGCCATGTTCTTCCCTGACGACCCGGATGCCTGGCCCCTGGGAGTTCTTGAGGAAGTTTTCGAGGCCGGCAAGGAAAACTCCCTCTGGGATACTTGGGTCGCCAAGATGCCTGACCAGATTCGGGAATCCCAGGAGAAAGGGGAATGGAAGGGCATGGACGACAACATGCTGCAGATGTTCCTGCGCCCCACGGTTTTGCGTTGGCTGCGCAAGGAAGCCGATATTCGGGAATCTTTCGCCGGCGACCTCCCCGACGGAGTCTGCCTCTCCATCAACGGCATGGAAGTGACCACCGCCGAAATGCTCGCATCTCTTGCGCCGGTCACATCCGAAGTCGACCGCGAGCGGGCCGCAACCTGGGTCGAGGTCACCTCGACGGTGAAGGCCGCTCTCGCCGAAAAGGGAGTCCTGATGACCACCGATGAAGTGATGGCCGCCATCAAGGAGGACAAGAAGGAATACGAGAATTCGCCCATTTCCTACGAACAGGTCGCCCTCCAATTCCTCGGCTTTCCCAGCATGGAGTACTTTCACCAGCACTACCAGCTGCGCAAATCCTTCCGCAAGACCCTCCCCGACCCCTTGCCGGTGGAGGTGCTGGAAGCCCATCTCGGCAAGCGGCGCCAATTCCTGGGGGACGGAAAGGTGGATGTGGATGTCATTCTGGTCGCTGCCCGCGACATGAATACCGGCCGCTTCCCCAAGGATGGGGATTCTTTCGCCGTAGCTGAAAAGGTCGCCAAGGAGGTGGCCGCGAAGCTCGCTGCGGAGGATGGGGCCAACTGGGACGCCGTTCTCGCTGAGTACAGTGACTTTCCCAAGGAAAGGCCGAACGCTTTCCAGGGGGCTCCCCAGCCCAACCAGGGGAAATTCGGACAGCAGAGGCGCAATCCCCTGCGCGAATTCCTGGGTGGAAACGACTACATGTCCTTTCTTCTGGGTGTGAACCTGGGCGACGGCATCTTTTTCGATGCTGAAATTGGCGCCATCTACGGACCCGTTCGGGGCCCCCACGGTTGGTACTTCTACCGGGTCAACAGCCGGGTGGAGGCCTCCCGAGAAATCGATGTGGCCAACGATGAACGGCAGAATTTCATCGTCAGCGACGACTTCCTGACCGCCGACACCGCCTCCGCCGAGGGCATCCAAAAAGTCGAGCTGGACGAGATCTTCGCGCGGGCGGATGTCATCCACTGCCTCACCAGCCTCAACCCAGCCAACAAGGGACGCGTCGGCGCCGCGCAGCTAGCCACCATCAAAGACGGGGCCGCCCTGCTCAACTGCGGCCGCGCCGCGCTCATCCAGGAGGATGCGCTCATCGCCGAGCTGCGGCGGAACCGCTTCACCGCCATCATGGACGTGTACGAGTCCGAGCCGCTGGCCGACGACCACCCCTTCAGAGAGATGACCAACGTGATGCTGACCCCCCATAACGCCGGCTGTGGCCGCGACGAAACCTACCTGGCGGCCATGCTCGACGAGTTTGACCGATTCTTCCGCGGCGAGCCGCTGCAGATGGAAGTCCCACAGGAACGGGCCGTGGTGATGACCGACTCCTCCCTCATGCGCGGCAGATCCTGAAAATGGAGCCATGATCATTCACACTTCCCTCGTAAACCATTGGAACACAATGACAATTGGCTGTGGGTGACTCCGTATACCCCCAAAGATACCCCC
>DCAK01000057.1:806-4199 GCA_002311925.1 Planctomycetes bacterium UBA1135 | reverse complement strand
GAGCGGTTCTTGAATCCCGAGCGCATCTCCATGCCGGACATCGACATCGACTTCTGCAAGGATCGGCGCGAGGAGATGCTCCATTACATTCGCCGACGCTACGGCGATGAGAACGTCTGCCAAATCATCACCTTCGGGAAGATGAAGGCCCGGGCCGCGCTGAGAGACGTGGCCAGGGTGCTCGACATCCCCCTCAAGGAAGTCGACGAGGTGGCGAAGAAGGTTCCCGAGGGTCCGGGGGTCACCCTTTCCGAAGCCATGGCCCAGGATCCAGAATTGGCTGCGGTTGCGGACATTTCCGACCTTCACAAGGAGTGGTTCGACTTGGCGATCAATCTGGAGGGCCTGGCCCGCCATTCAAGCGTTCACGCCGCCGGCATCATCATCGCCGACCAGCCCCTGCAGGAAATTATCCCCTTGGCGAAGCAGGACGAAGTCATCACTTCCCAGTGGGACATGAAGGGTTGCGAGGAGTTCGGCCTTCTCAAGATGGACATCCTCGGAGTCCGCACGCTGACCATTCTTCAGCATGCGACCGAGCTCGCCGCAACCAGGTCTGGAACGGAGATTGACCTTGACGCCCTTCCCTTGGACGACCCCGACACCTACGCGCTTCTCCAAAAGGCGGACACGGAGGGAATTTTTCAATTGGAGTCGAACGGAATGAGAAGACTCCTCAGCGACCTGCAACCCACGGGATTCGAGGACATCGTCGCGGTCCTGGCTCTGCACCGTCCCGGACCCTTGGGAAGCCGGCTCCATGAGCGCTACATCGAGCGCAAGCACGGGCGGGAAAAGGTGGAGGTCCACCACCCTCTCCTTGAGGACCTGCTCAGGGAAACCTTCGGGGTGCTCCTCTACCAGGAGCAGATCATGCGCGTCGCCCAGAACATGGGAGGCTTCCGCCTGGAAGATGCCGACTCGCTTCGGAAGGCGATGGGCAAGAAGGACGCATCCCTGATGGAGGGTTTCGAGGAGCAGTTTCTCGAAGGAGCGGAGAAGAAAGATGTCCCAACCGACACGGCCAAGGAAATCTGGGACATGATGAAGAAGTTCGCGGAATACGGCTTCAACAAGAGCCACTCCGCGGGTTATGCGATGGTGACCTTCCAGGCTGCCTGGCTGAAGGCCCATTTTCCCGATGAGTTCTACGCCGCCTCCTTCACCCACGAGGCCCAGGACACGGACAAGCTCCGCATCCTCATCGAGGACGCCCGCCACCACGGCATCCGGGTTCTCCCCCCTTGCGTCAACCAGTCGACGGCCCAGTTCAAGATCCTTGAAAACAACACGATTCGGTACGGCTTCGCCGCCGTCAAGGGCGTGGGAAGCGGCGCCGCCGAGGCCATGGTTGAACTCCGGGAGAAACGAGAGGCAGGAGGCTTTCCACGGATTCAGGACGTCTACGTGGACGGGGTGGCCCATCATCTCAACAAATCCACCTTCGAAAGCCTGGTCAAGGCTGGCGCCTTCGACACCTTCGGCGTGGCCCGAGTCAATGTCCTGGATTCCCTGGAGGAGGACCTTCGGGTGGCTCAAGCTTCGGCAGAAGATCGCCGCCGGGGCCAGGGCTCCTTGTTTGCCGACCCCGAGCCTTTTTCAACCAATGGCCTGCTTCCTTCATCGGACAATCCCGGGGATGCTCACCGGGCCCCGCGCCGCCTGACCGATGAAGAGCGGATTCGCACCCTTCGGGCGGAAAAGGAGGCCCTGGGTCTTTATCTCACCCGCCACCCCCTGGACCCCTATAGGGAAATCCTTGGGGGGGTCTCTTCATGGGATTCCCGCAATCTCGCCGATGCAGGCGATGGCACCCAGGTTTGCCTGGCGGGAATCGCCTCAGGAGTCACCGTGCGTCCCACACGAAAGGATCCCTCCCGCAAGGTGGGAAATTTCAGAATCGAGGACCTTTGGGGTTCGAGCGAAGCCCTCGCCTGGCCGAGCACCCTGGAGGAAATGGAAGGGACCCTGGAGGAGGACTTCATCGGTCTCTTCCATGGCAAGCTTGGGCTCTCCCGCGACCAGCCCCAGCTCCTGGTGGAGCGCATCGAGCCCCTTCCCAAACCGGAGGAAATCGCACTGAAGGGGTCCCTTGAAATCAGGCTTCCCGACCCCGCTCCTCTCGGGAAACTCAAGGACATCCTGGGCCGCCACCCTGGCCGGGCCTCGGTCCGTTTCATCTACATCGACCCCGAGGGTCGACAGAGAATCCGCAAGGCGGATTCGGATTGGGGCGTTGAACTGGGAACCGGAGTTCTGACCGACCTGCAGGACCTCCTGGGTCCGGGCCGGGTGATGGTGGTTTCGGGGACCTAGCCCCCGGCCGTCTTATTCCTCTTCCCCTTCTTCGCCGGGGCTTTCTTCGACCCCATCCTCGTCATCAGGAGCGTCGGCCAGCGGGGTTTCAAGTTCTTCGACCTTCACAGGAGGCGCATAGGCTTCTCCCTCGACACCGGTTCTTTCCACAAACTCGAAGATGGCGCGGTCCGCGTTGTCCCCGAGTCGGGGCTTGGCGAGCTTGATGATGCGGGTGTAACCGCCGGGCCTGACCGCGAACCGGGGACCGAGAACATCGAAGAGTTTCGTCACCGTCTTGCGGTCGTTGCCAAGAATGGCCAGAGCGCGACGCTTGTTCGCCAGGGTTGAATTTCTGGCAAGCGATACCAACTTCTCCACGAAGGAGCGATGAGCCTTCGCCTTCACCAAGGTGGTCACAATCCTCTCGTGCTCGACCAGAGCCGCGGTGAGATTGCGGGCAAGGGCCCGGCGATGAGCCGAAGTCCTGGACAGCTTCCTGGTTTTGACGCGATGCCGCAACGCTTAGACCTCCTGCGGAGCCTCCTCTTCCTTGCCGAAACCCAGAGCCAAATCCAAATCGGCGAGCTTCTTCTCGATTTCAACCAGGACGGTCAAGCCCAGGTTCTTGAAGGCCAGGAGCTCGTCTCCCGAATAGCCGACCAACTCGCCGAGAGTGGTCACGCCTCCCTGTTCCAGGCAATTGCGAGCCCGAGTGGACAGATCGAGCCTCTCCACGGGTTCCCCGAGGAGATTGGCGAGCCTTTCTTTGCGGCGTTCGGCCGCTGCGTCGATGGCCTGGACCTCGTCCACCACCGGCACGCCTTGGGCGGCTTGGTTGAACTGGACGAAGGGGTTGAGGTGCTTGCGGAAAATCTTCGCGGCTTCCACCAGCGCCATTTCAGGCGACAGGGTTCCGTCCGTCCAAATTTCAAGCACGAGGCGATCGTAGTTGGTGAACTTGCCGACACGGGTGGCTTCCACGCCGTAGCGAACCCGCTTGACGGGGGAAAAACCGGCGTCGAGGGGGATCAAGCCCACCAGTTCGCTGCCCGTCACGACCACGCCTTCCTGGTCGGCCACGCGGCGAATGGCGTC
>DCAK01000057.1:412-711 GCA_002311925.1 Planctomycetes bacterium UBA1135 | reverse complement strand
GAATTGACGATTTCAACTCCGGTGGGGCATTCGATGTCCCCCGCCTTGACCTCGCCCTCCCCGGATTTCTCCAGGGTCAGGGTCGCGGCTTCGTCGGTCTCCGACCGGATGCAAAGCCTCTTGAAGGCCAGGACCATTTCGGTCACATCCTCCACCACGCCTTCAACGGATTTGAATTCGTGCTCGACTCCGTCGATTTCGACCGCGGTCACCGCGGCGCCCTCGATGGAACTCAGCAGCACGCGGCGAAGGCCGTTGCCGATGGTGTGACCGAAGCCCTGCTCAAAGGGTTCGATGAA
>DCAK01000057.1:0-369 GCA_002311925.1 Planctomycetes bacterium UBA1135 | reverse complement strand
AATTTCCCGTAGGAATCGGTCGCAGAGTCCTTCTCGAGGACCACTCCGGATGGAAGTTCAAATTCGCGCCAGCGGATTCTCATGGGTTTCTCCTTTCCTTGTCTACTTCGAGCAGAGCTCGACGATGAATTGTTCCCGAATGTCCTGGAAGCGGATGTCCTCGCGGGCCGGGATTCCCGTGACGGTAATGGTTCCTTCCCCACGATCGACTTGCAGCCAGCCGGGCGGAGCCTGGTCGACATTCAGTTCGAGGGAATTGGAAACCAGGGTCTTGGAGGCTTCTCTTTCCGCGGCCTTGATGACGTCGCCGGGACGCACCATGTAGCTCGCGATATCGACCTTTCGGCCATTGACCGTGAAGTGGCCGTG
>DCAK01000066.1:8723-9050 GCA_002311925.1 Planctomycetes bacterium UBA1135 | reverse complement strand
CATCGACGCCACCTCGGCGAACTCAAGGGGAGCGTGGCGATAGCTGCCGGGCTCGAGCCCCCGGGAAAGAAGGGCGTGGGCGGCGTGCCCCCCCTCGTGAACCAGGGTTTCCACATCCCGATGAGTGGTTCCTGAATTGGCGAAGATGAAGGGGACCCGTCGGTCCTCGAAGGTCTCCATGAATCCCCCCTGCCTCTTGTGGGGTCGGGTTTCGAGGTCGAGAAGGCCCTCGGCTTCCATCCAACGGAGGTCGTCGGCGAAGGTGGGGTCGACCCTTTCCAAAAGGGACGAGGCGACGCGCACTTGGCCTGCCGGGTCCTTGAAGGG
>DCAK01000066.1:8233-8703 GCA_002311925.1 Planctomycetes bacterium UBA1135 | reverse complement strand
TCGAAGGCTGGCCGCCCCAGGGGATCGGCGGCCATGTCCCAGGGCCGCAGGTTGTCCAAGCCGAAGGATTCCTTCCGGGTGGCTTGCATGCGGGCCAGCAGGGGGCCGACATGGTCCTCGATGGATTGATGAAGAACCATGCAATCGGCGGGTTCGTAATCCAGGCGACCGTATTCGAGATGACGGAAGGCGCGGAAATCAGGAAAACCCGCGTTGGCCGCCATTTTTTCGCGCAACGCCCGCATCTTGTCGAACAAGTCTTCCAGGGCTTCCTTGTCTTCAAGTCTCCGTTGAGAGGCAAGGCGCCAGGCCTTTTCCCGCACGGCCCGATCCGCGACTTCGGAATACTTGGCAAGGGCGGGCAGGGTGAGGGTTTCGCCCGCCCATTCCACCGTCATTGAACCGGTGAGGTGCCCGTATTCAACGATGCACTCTTCCTCATCCACCGCAAGGGCGACATTTTCCTCCCG
>DCAK01000066.1:3493-8183 GCA_002311925.1 Planctomycetes bacterium UBA1135 | reverse complement strand
GATACTTGCGGTCGAGCCGGTCCCCCGCCTTGCGAACCGAGGGGATGACCTCGGTCTGGTAGTTCATATGGGCTTTTTCCGCATCCTCGTCGTCGGTATGCCGGACATGAGCGACATTGAGGCGGGCGGAAACCGCAGAGACGGCCGCATCCACCTCGGACCTGTCCAGGAGCCAGTCTTCGAGGTCTTGGACGGTTTCAAGGGGCCTTTCCTCCAATTCCAGGTACCAGGGTTCCAGCTTTTCCCAGGTCGAAGCGACCCAATCGGGGGGCAGCTTGCGGGGCGGGATTGCCGGATATTTTTCCGCCTCCAGGGAGGACGATTCACCCATTCGTCTTCGGATCGGTAAACCAGGAGGGATCGATTGCCGGGTCCACTCTCCAGCGGGAGGCCTCCCTTTCGGAAGGCGCATCCGCGCCCCCGGTAGCCTTGGGGGTGATGACGCCCGGAAGGCGGAGCCCGCCAATCAGGGAGTAGGCGGAAAAGGAAAATTCCAGGCCCTCCACGGCCAGGCCCTCAACCACGCCCCCCTCGCCCGTGAAGAGCACCGTTTCACCGAGTGAGGTCCCCACCACGAGAAGCCCCTCGGCAGGACTCGAGACTTCGACCTCGCCCCGGGCAAGCGCCATCAGGACGAGCGGGAGGTGAAACCGGGGGTCGGTCCCGAAACGGAACCAGGAAGCATCCGCCGCTTCGGGAGGATGCTCGAGAACCGTGTCGCCGGATACCGCCACCCAGCGGACCTTGCCCGGGTGAAGCAGACTCATTTCCGCTTCAGGAGGGCCCACCCGGAAAGCCAGGGTCGAAGTCGACGCCCAAGCTTGGCGCCCGCCATGGGCCGCGAGAACCCGTTCCGCCAGGGCAATTCCTGCTTCCTTGGCTTGGTGGGGAGTATCCGACCCCGTTCCCTCACTCATGGTTCCCGGTGCGTCCAGATTCCAGCTTTCCAGGGGTCCGAAGGAATCCATCCCGCCATCGAATGCGGATGCGTTCCCCATGACGAAGAGCTGCATGCGGCCCGGGTCGAGATGTCTTCGGCAAGCATCCAGAACCTGCTCATGGGTGAGTTTCCTGCAGGCCGCCAGCACCTGTTCGTGAAGATTCCAGGGGTAACCATGGAATTCGAGGTCGGCGATGCGGCCCAGGACCTTGCCGGGAGTGTCCACCCTGAAGACTTCGGAATTGAGAAGGCGCATGCGGGCCTTTTCAAGCTCTTCCTCACCAGGTCCTGATTCAAGGAAATCCACCATCAGGCTGAGCATCTCCTCCACCACCCGGGCTGCGGTTTCATTCTTGGTCGCGACCTGGGCGGTGAACAACCCCTCCTGCTCGAAGCCGGGACTCCAGTAGGCCGAAACTCCGTAGGTCAGGCCCAATTCGGCCCGAATGCGCCGCATCATGCGGCTTCCAAATCCTCCGGCGCCCAGCACGAAGGACCCCAACCTCAGAGCGGGCCAATCGGGATGATCCCTCCTGACCCCCTCCATCAGGAAGCGAATTTCAGCCTGGTTCACGTCGGCGCGGTCCACCAGAAGGACCCTTCCCTTTTCCAGCCGTGGAGCCTGGGTTGGAATCTCAGACTCGGCGGCCGATTGCACGGGCAAGGTTCCCAGGGTGGATTCCAGGCGGGCGAGCATCTTTTCACCGTCGAAATCCCCGAGAACCGCCACAAGGGCTCCTCGGCTCCCCCAGAAATCCCGGTGGAAGGCGACCACATCCTCCCGCCCCATGGCGTTGAGGTCGGTGGCCTCCATTCTCCGAACCCGAGGGTCGTCCACTCCGTAGAAGGCCCGTCTCGCTTCCCGGGTCGCCGCGGGGCCCGGCCGGTCGTTTCTCTGCAGAACCGAAACCAGCATCTGGCCCTTCAGGATTTCCAGCTTGTCCTCGGGGAAGACCGGGTTGAGGAGTAGGTCGTGAAACATCCCGAAGACCTGGTTCAAATCTTCCGTCAGGCAGGAAAAGGAGGCGCGGGTGCTGGTTGCGGATGCGGAAAAAGAAATGCCGGCGCCCAGGAAATCCAGTTCCTCGTCCAGCTTGTCTCCGGGCCATTGGAGGGTTCCTCCGTCCCTGACCAATCCGGAAGTGAGGGAGGCGAGGCCCGTTTTTCCGCGGGGGTCGTCCCAGACTCCGGCCCGAAACCTAAGGTTCAGCGAGACCATGGGGCGAGAGGGGTCTTCCAGGAGAAGAACCGTGATTCCGTTGGAAAGTCGAACCTTCTCGGGGAGGTTCGGAGTGAAGGCGGGAAGCGAAGGGACGGGGACTTCACCGACCTCCGCCCAGGGGCCCTGGGGCATCCCGAAGAGGCTGGTTGGAGGTGGAGGCGCCTCCGCGACTTGAACCGACGAGCTTGAGCAGGCTGCGGTGAAGCAAAGGAAACCGCCCAGGAAAATCTTCTTCATGAGCCGCCTCCGACGGGGGTCGAGGCATCCATTCCCGGCGGAAGGAGATAGCCGACGGTGCGCTGGCTGGGAAGGTAGGTCGCGGCAGCTTTCTTGATGTCCCCTGCGGTGATGCCCTCGAGAGAATCCAGGGATTCGAAGAGGGTTTCCCACCCATCCTCCTCGGCTTCGGCCCGAGCCAGGGCCCCGGCGAGCCCTGGATTGCTGCCAAGAGATTCCAGAAGCCCCATCTTGGACCTCCTCCTCACCCCTTCCAATTCCCTCTCGGTGGGCCCCTCCTCGGCCAGGATTTCGATTTCCTCCTGAGTCAGGGCAAGACATTCCTCCAGGCTGTGCCCGGGCGTGGGAACGAGAATCACCCCGGAAAGAGTCGCATCCAAGCGGCCGGGAAACCCAACGATGCCCTCCACCATGGCTGCCACCCTTTCCTTTTTCACCAGCCGGGTATGGAGGCGGGACGACGCCCCGCCGTGAAGAATGGCTCCCAGTACATCGTGAACCACCCCGGTTCGGCCCCGAAGCGAAGGGGTGTGCCAGGCGGCGAAGAGGGCGGGGCTGGCAGGGCGGACGACCTCGACCGTCCGGGGGCCCTTCTGGCGAGGTTCGCGTGTGCGCGGGGAACGAGGTTGGGCGGCAGGAGGAAGGTCTGCCAGGTATTTTTCGGCAAGGGCGAACACCTCGGACGGGTCCACGTTGCCCACCACCGCGACCACCATCCGGTCGGCGGTGTAGTGTCGCTTCCAGAAGGCGATCATTTCAGGGCGGTCCAACCTCTTCAGGTCGTCCATATGGCCGATGGTGTTGTCCCTGTAAGGATGAGCGGTGAAGGCGGCGTTGAGGACGGCTTCCAGAAGCGAACCGAAGGGATCGGAATCGGTCCGCATCCGCCTCTCCTCCATGACCACGTCCCGCTCCTTGTAGAACTCCCGCATGACCGGAGCACCCAGCATTTCCCGGGCGAGCCAAAACCAGGTTTCCTGGCGGTTCGAGGGAAGGGATACGAAGTAGCGGGTGGCGTCGGCCCCTGTGGAAGCGTTGCTGTCGGCCCCCCCGGCTTCCTCAACCACGGCGTCGAATTCCTCAGCGAGGCTATAGGAATCGGCCCTCAAGCGAGCCACCTCGAATTCCTCGAGAAGTTCCTCGGCATCCTCGTTCTCGATGGCGAGCGCGTATTCATAGGCCTTCCACGCTCGGTCGCATTCCTCCAATGCAATCTTCTCGGAAAGCCAATTGCCGGCCCCGATTCTCTCGGAACCCTTGAATGCCATGTGTTCGGCGAAATGGGCCAGACCAGTCAGGCCCGCATCCTCATCGATGGCGCCGGCGTTGACATGGACCCGAAAGGACACCACCGGGGCCCGCCCCCTGGGGAGAACGATGACCCGAAGCCCGTTGTCCAGGACCTCCATCTCAACATCATCGGCCAAGGCCCTGAAACCGTCGGAGGAATCCTGGGGAAGCGCGGCGGCGGCGAGGAAGAACGGAAGGAGGAAAAGCACGAGAGGGCGGGAAGAGGGTCAGCAGGGATGAGGATCCCGTTCCGACCTGGCGGGCCGACTCATGAGTTCCCCGACCGAGGCGCGCGGGTCCTCTCCCTCGAATAGAATAGAGAAGAGGCGCGAAGTGATGGGGAGTTCCAGGTCCTGGTCGACGGCGGCCTGGTGAACGGCTCGGCAGGTCCACACTCCCTCCGCAACCTTTTCCTGGGATGCGAGGATTTCATCCAGGCTTTCTCCCTGGCCAATCCGAAGGCCAAGGCCTCGATTCCTGGAGTGCGGAGACCAGCAGGTCACCATGAGGTCTCCCACTCCGCTGAGGCCCGAAAAGGTTTCCCTCTCGGCCCCGTGAATGGCGGCAAAGCGGGCCATCTCGACCAGGCCCCTGGTCACTAGAGCGGCCCGAGCATTGTCCCCAAGGCCCAATCCCTCGGCGACGCCTGCCGCCACGGCGATGATGTTCTTGAGCGCCCCTCCCAACTCGACGCCGGGAACATCCGAGCTGGTGTAGACCCGGAAATCCGGGCCCGAGATGCGGCCCTGAACACGCAGGGCGGAATCCTTCGAGGTCGAGGCGGCGACCACCGAGGTCGCCATTCCCTTGGCCACCTCCTCGGCGTGGGAGGGTCCGGAAAGAATCACGAGGTCGTCCCCGGCCCCTCCTTCCTCCACCAGGATTTCGGACGGACGGCTCAGGGTGTCGATTTCCAATCCCTTGGTGGCCGAAACGAAGGAAAGACCCGACAGACGACCTTCGAAGCCGCGCAGGACTTCCCGGAGAAACTGGGTCGGGAC
>DCAK01000066.1:524-3452 GCA_002311925.1 Planctomycetes bacterium UBA1135 | reverse complement strand
AAACTGGGTCGGGACGACTGAATAGACCTCGTCGACACCTTCCAGCGCCTGGTCGCGGTCCCCCGTCCACAAGATTTCCGAGGGAATCTCGACCCCTGGAAGGAACTTCGAGTTTGTCCGGCTTTCCGCGACATCGACCGCGTAATCATGGTCGTGACTCCACACGGCGACCGAACGGTCGGCGCGATGAAGAGCAAGGGCGAGAGCCGTGCCCCATCCACCATCCCCCAGGACTAGGGTGCGTGCGGTCAAATCGGGTCTCCCATGCGGGTTTCGGTTCCATTCAAGAGTCGCTTGAGGTTGGAACGGTGGGTGAAGAATAGGAACAATGCTGCGAGGCCCGAAAAAGCAAGGACAGGAATTTCCTCATGGCCCAGCCAGGCCCCTGCGAAGAGGACCACGCCATAGGCAAGGGAGCCAACCGACATGTAGCCGCAAAGCTTGGCCAACAGGAGCGCCACCCCGGCAGCGGCGAGCCCTGAAAGCGGTTGGAGAACGAACATGGCACCGGTGAGGGTGGCCACCCCCTTGCCTCCACGAAAGCCATGCCAAATCGGCCAAACATGGCCAAGGAGGGCTCCCGCCCCTGCGAAAACCGGAATCCACCCACCCGCGGGAAGGTCCAGAATCCAAATGGCGGCCAGAACGGGGAGGGCTCCCTTGGCCGCGTCCAGGAAATAGACGGCCGCACCGAAACTCCTTCCCAGCGAGCGGGCAGCATTGGTGGCTCCAAGATTTCCGCTGCCCATGGAGCGAAGATCCATCCCCTTCGACCGAGCGAGGAGGTGGGAAAAGGAGACCGAACCCAGGAGGTATCCGGCCAGAATGGCGAGGACTTCGACGGGATTTCCCGTCATGGTTGGAAAGGATAACTTCCCCCCTCCCAGAAAATCCTTGACCTGAGCGGAAGTGCCGATATCTAAAAGGCATGCGAGCAAGCCGGGGCCACCTTCCCGGACCTCCGAACTCTTCATGACCTACGTCATCGCCGAACCTTGCGTCAACACCAAGGACGCTTCATGCGTGGATGTCTGCCCCGTGGAATGCATCTACGAGGCTGAACCGCAGCAGGGAACCCACAACCTGCCCATGTTCATCCACCCCGAAGAATGCATCGACTGCGGGGCCTGCGAGCCCGAATGTCCGGTGGATGCCATTTTCACGGAGGACGACCTTCCCGAGAAATGGAATCCCTTCATGCAGGCGAACGCCGACCTGGCGTCCGAACACCACTAGGTCCGCAACCTCGAAATCAAGAAAGGCCAGATCCCCGAGGGGACCTGGCCTTCCGCATTTTGGAGCGGCCGAGCGGATTCGAACCGCCGACAGCAACCTTGGCAAGGTTGTGCTCTACCAGCTGAGCTACGGCCGCCAATTGGGCAGGGAAGATAAGGGCCGACTTGGGGCCTGTCAACGAAGGACAGGGGTTGGAATCTAGGACGGGATGGGGTCGGGCCGCTCGGGAAGGGGTTCGCCCTCGAGGTCGACCACTCCGAAAAGTTCCAGCGCCCGCGACCGAATCAAGGTCTGGACCTCCTCCAGCTGGAGTTCGGCCAGCGAAATCTGGCCACCGGCCATGGGGCCGTGGCCTCCGCAACTTCCTTCCTCTCCCAGGATGAACCGCAAGGCCGGGTAGGCATCGGCGCCGGGAAGGTCGGTCCGCAAAGACACCTGGTAACGGCCATCGCAAGCCCCACCGGCGAGGGACCATTGCTGGCCCTCGAGCCGAACGAACCAATCCGCGACTTCGGCGACCGACTCGGGGCTGGTCACCTCCCCCATCAAGGTCAGGAGCACCGGACCATGGACGCGGCAGGCCTCGATGGCATCGGCCATCTGGGCGAAATATTCACGGGGCAGAGAGGGCCGATCAATGCGGGCCAGGAGGCCGCGGTCGGCCAACTTTTGGAGCTCGAAGAAGGCTTCCTCGTCCTGCTCAGTCGCTTCCCTGGCGAGGTCCTGGGTGTCGTAGCGGATTCCGCAGAAAAGAGCGGCGGCCGTTCGCGCATCCGGGACGACTTCGAGAGCCCGGAGGAGGCTCCAAACCATGGTGGATGTGGCCCCGAAATCGGAATCAACCCAGACGAAAGCGTTTTCCGCAATCTCTTCCCCGCCCTCCTTGGGCCCGTCGTGGTGGTCCACCACCGCGATGACTGGAAGGGCGCCCGGAGGACGGGTATGGCTGAATCCAGGTTGGGAATCCACCAGGATGACGCCCGCATATTCAGCGGGATCAACCCCCCCCTTGGGAAGGGACTGGATGTCCAGCAATCGTCGCATCGCGACATTTTCGGCTCGGCGAATCCTCCCCTCAAGAACCAGGTCGGAATCGAGATTGAACCTTTGTGAGAGAAGGAACTGCATGCCCACCAAGGCTCCAAGCCCGTCCGGGTCGGGATGGCGGCGGGTGCAGAGAACCACCTTCCCTTCTTGGGGAAGGGCTCTAGCCAAGCTTTCGGGCGGGGGGGCGGTCATGGATGTTCCTTCAGGGGGGTGAGGTCGCCCCCTCGGGTCCCCCCAGGATAAGGGGGCGAATGACAGTCGAATCAATCAGGTTTTCTCCTAAAAAAGGCCAAACGACCCTCAACCCAATCAGNNGGCGCATCGCGACATTTTCCGCACGGCGAATGCGGCCCTCGAGAACCAGGTCCGATTCCAGACCGAAGTTCTGAGCGAGCAGGAATTGCATGCCCACCAATGCCCCCAAACCATCCGGGTCGGGGTGGCGATGGGTGCAGAGGACGACCTTCCCTTCCTTGGGCAGGGCGCCAGCCAAACTTTCGGGCGGAGGAGCGGGCATCAGCGTTGCATGCGAGGGGCGGAGGGCGCCCCTTCGGGTCCTCCCCAGGATAAGATCGCGAATGGAAGCCCATCCAAATCAAAATCAATCCTAAAATGGACCAACGGCCTTCCGCCCAATCAGTAATC
>DCAK01000066.1:0-365 GCA_002311925.1 Planctomycetes bacterium UBA1135 | reverse complement strand
CAAAAAATGATTAAGCTCGTCGCCCCGGAGGGCGCCGGCAAATACCACACCCTCAACCTGCCCGGCGGGAAGGGGACCATGGTCATAAAAATCGAGACCTCCGGTGACCTCGAAGATGTGAAGTGGGCCTTACTCCAGGATAGTTTCAACATTGAAGACGCCCTGGGTTGCTCTTTGGAGGACATTCCCTCCGGAGATTGCGAAACGGATGAGGATTGCTGCGGAAAGTGCGATTCAACGCCGAAGGCCTTCGTGAGAGTGAAGGGCGAATCGATGCAGTTTGCAATGGACCAATTACCCCCGGAAATCCGCGCTCACATCAAGTCGGCTCTTTCCGAAGGAATCGCCCAGGTCGGCGACTTTCC
>DCAK01000018.1:492-9431 GCA_002311925.1 Planctomycetes bacterium UBA1135 | reverse complement strand
TCACGAAACGGCCGGTGGGATTGACCAGGATTTCCGTGTCCGGGGTGATCCACTCTTCCGGAAGAACGTCCCGAATGATTGCATTCTCAACAAATTCTCTAACGAGGGAAATGGGAACATCCGCGGTCTGGGTGGAAACCACCGCCTGGTGGATGGCAACCGGGTTCGCACCTTCGTAGGCAAAGGTCAGCTGGGCTTTCGCATCCGGTCGCAACCAATCTGGATTCCCTTCCGCCATCACTTGGGCATGCTTAGCCATGACGGCGTGGGCCCAGAAAATCGGGGCCGGCATGAGGACATCGGTTTCCCGGCAAGCGTATCCGAACATCATTCCCTGGTCCCCCGCCCCGAGATTGCCGGAATCCGCTGCTTGGTCCACTCCACGGGCGATGTCCGGAGACTGCTCCTGCAGATGGATTTCAATCGCGCAGCCTTCAGCGGAGAAGCCGTCCTCAGGACGACAATATCCAATGTCGGCAACGCAGGCCCGAATGATTTCTTCCACGTCGACCTCCACCCCCTTGGCGACGCTCACCTCACCTGCAACGATGATGCGATTCCCAGCGGCAAGGGTTTCGCAAGCCACCCGGGCGCCCGAATCCTGGGAGAGGAATGCGTCCAGAATCGCGTCGCTGATTTGATCGGCGAGCTTGTCAGGGTGTCCCCGAGAAACGGATTCCGAGGTGAAGAGATGGGTTTTCATGGGGTGGGAGGAAGAATCCCTTCGCGAATCAGGGCATTGAGAGTGAGCCTCGAGGCCCCTCGCAAGCTCTTGAGGGTATTGCGAGCCTTGTTTCCGGCTTCGCGAGCCTCTTTTGGATTCTCAAGCCAAAAGGCGAAGGATTCTAGCAAGTCCCCTGCATCTTCAGCCCTGACCAAGCCCCCCCCTGTCTCGAGGAGATCCGCCTCCTCGGCGAAATTTTCCACCGAAGGCCCGACCACTTGAGGGACCCCGCGAGCCGCCGGTTCGAGCACATTCTGGCCTCCGTGGTCGATCAAGGAACCGCCAACGAAAGCGGCGCGTGAAATTCCATACAAGGTTTCCAATTCACCAATGGAATCCACCACGACGACAGAACCCGGATTCAATTGAACTGGCTGGCGACATGCGCTTTTCAGCAGGACCGTTCTATCCGGCGCAAGGGCGGCCAATTCTTCAGCTAATGCCTGCCCCCGACGAGGGTGCCGGGGAACCACCACCCAAATGGCCTCGTCCAATCGGGAATCTGCAAAGGCCCGGGAAAGGATGGCCCATTCCTCGGGTTCATGAGTGCTTCCAAGAACAAATACCTTGTCGCCGGGGAGAACCAGGGGGCTTAAGGGGTCAGACGCTGGATCCGATTCCATTTCCAGATTGTCGTATTTCAAATTCCCCGTCACTTCAACGCCGTCGACAGGGACCGGTAGAGTTCGAAAACGCGCCGCATACCTCTCGTTCTGAGCGCCGTAGAAAGCAATGCGATCGAATTGGGGAAGGATGCGTTGGACCCTTCGATAACCGCGCATGGACCGTTCCGTGATCCGTCCATTCACGATGGCGACCGGAATCCCCCTTCTCTGGCAAGCTCGCAGGAAATTCGGCCAAATTTCCAACTCCATCAGGACCACGCCGCTGGGGCCTACATTATCCAGAAAATTTCTGCACGCAAATCCGAGGTCCAGCGGGAAATAGGTCCGATCCAATTCAGGAAAAAGGCGGGCGGCCTCCCCCATCCCGGTGGGGGTGGCGGAAGCAATCACAAGGCGAATTGCGGGCTTTTCCTCCTGCAGGAGACCGACCAGACTTCGCATGGCTCGAATCTCCCCAACGGACACCCCATGCAGGAGAAGGATTGGACGACCGTCCGAACTCAGGGAGGGGCCCCCGCCCAGCCTCGGAAGCACAGTGATTGAACGGTGCCCCGGAAGGAGTCGGCGGAATTGGAGCCAAACAAGGAGAGGGAGAGCAGCGACGAGAAGAATCGCGTCGTAGAGGAAATAAGCCCCGGCCTTTCCCGGGTCCTTTCCCGACACGGCGCGCCCCTCAGTTTCGCCCACAGCAACGCTTGAACTTCTTCCCCGAGCCGCAGGGGCAGGGTGAGTTTCTCGGGATCTTTTCTCGAGCTGGGGCTTGGGGGGCGTTGGCTCCTGATGGCAAGGAAGCGGCTTCACGTTGAGCGCCCTGTACTGAGTAGGGCCCCGAAGCAGACTCTCCATCCCCATAACCCACAGCCACTTGGCGGCGCGGAGGGGTCCTTGGCGCCATGGGACCGGCCGTGGTGGAGGAAAAGGCTGGATGGACGGCTTCCTGGCCCCGCCATGCTCTCCCCAAACGGCTCTCATCTCCGGTAGCGATTTGGAGCTTGAGAATGTAGTCCGTCACTTCGTCCGCCACGGAGGCGAGAAGCTCCTGGAATCGCTCAAGCCCCTCCCGCTTGTATTCATTCTTCGGGTCCACTTGGGCATAACTCCTCAGGCCGATGCCCTGCCGGAGGGAATCCATGGTGTAGAGATGGTCCTTCCATTTGCTGTCGATGGCGTTGAGAACCAGGAACCGTTCCAATCCTCGGAGAGCCACATCACCCAATTCCGCCTTTCTTTCCTCATAGCGGGACTGGACGTCCTCAATGAGAAGTCGACCGGAAGTTTCCACTCCGGCCTCGCTCAGGGGGTCGGGGCCACGGCCCCAGCCCCATTTCCTGGAGGCCCACAAATCCAGGGCTTCGAAGTCCATTTTCACATCTCTTCCGTCCCCGGACCAGTCCAAGACGGCCGCGTCCACCACCTCTTCGAACATCATTTGAATCCTTTCCTCAAGGTCGCCGTCCTCAAGGGCTTCCTGTCGATGCTCGTAAATCAGATGGCGTTGCCGGTCCATCACCTCGTCGTACTCGAGAAGATTTTTTCGAATTTCGAAGTGATAACTCTCCACCTTCTTCTGCGCCTTTTCGATGGCCCGGCTCACCATGCCGCTTTCAACCGGTTCACCGCCGCCCATCCCCAGACGACCCAGCATATTCTTGACTCCTTCGCGGTAGAACCGCCTCATCAGAGGGTCGTCCAGAGAGAGGTAGAAACGGGTTCTTCCAGGGTCACCCTGCCGCCCGGCACGGCCACGAAGCTGGTTGTCAATTCTGCGCGCTTCGTGGCGTTCAGTCCCAATTACATAGAGGCCACCGGCAGAAATAACCTGTTTTTTTTCCTCGGCACAGGTTTCCCGCCATTTCTCCACCAGAGCATCGGCCTCCGGAGAGCCTTCATTGAAGCCCTGCTTCAGCGCTTCCCCGAGAGCCAATCCGTCCGGATTTCCGCCCAGAACGATGTCGGTTCCACGGCCCGCCATGTTGGTCGCCACGGTGACGCCTCCCTTGCGCCCAGCCTGGAGAATGATTTCCGCCTCCCTCTCATGGTGCTTGGCATTGAGGACCTCATGAGGAATGCCTCGCCGAGCCAAAGCCTTGGCGACGAGTTCGGAATTCTCGATGCTCGTGGTTCCCACAAGAATCGGTTGCCCGACACCCTGGGCGCTTTCAATCTCATCAACGATTGCCTTCCACTTGTCATCTTCCCTGAGATAGACCACATCCGGCTCGTCGTGCCGAGCGGCTGGCCGATTGGTCGGGATGGCGACCACGTCCAGGTCGTAGATTCGGGCGAATTCTCCGGCTTCCGTCAAGGCAGTCCCGGTCATGCCGGCGAGCTTGTCGAACATCCGGAAATAATTCTGGAAGGTAATGGTGGCGAGGGTCTGGTTCTGGGCCCTGGGCACGATGCCTTCCTTGGATTCGACCGACTGGTGGAGGCCATCGCTCCACCTCCGTCCTTCCATCAAGCGGCCGGTGAATTCGTCGACGATGATGATTTTCCCGTCCTTGACCACGTAATCCACATCATTGGTGAAGAGGTGAAGACCCCGCAGGCATTGCTCGAGGGCGTGAGGCCATTCCATGTTTTCGGCTCCCGTATAAAAATCTTCAATCCCCAGGAGCTTCTGAGCCTCAAGAATTCCCTCCTCGGTGAGAATCGCCTGCTTTTCCTTTTCCTTCAGCTCGCAGTGAATCTCGGGCTTGAGCTTCCTGGCGACGCCCATCGCCTTGCGGTACTTGTCGGCATCCCCCACCGCAGGCCCGCTGATGATGAGAGGTGTGCGAGCCTCGTCGATGAGGATGGAATCGACCTCGTCCACGATGGCGAAATGGAGCCGTTTTTGGACCTGGTCCTCGGCCCTGGACTTCATGTTGTCGCGGAGATAATCGAATCCGAACTCGTTGTTCGTTCCGTAGATTACATCCCGGGAATAGATCGGATGGCGGTCGGCTGGGAGCATCGAGGATTGGATGGCCCCCACCGTCAATCCCAGGAATTCGAAGACGGGCCGCATCCATTCCGCGTCTCGCTGGGCAAGGTAATCGTTGACCGTGACAACAAAAACCGGGCCATTCAAGGCGTTGAGGTAGGCGGACAAGGTGGCGGCGAGGGTTTTCCCTTCCCCCGTGGCCATTTCGGCAATTCCCCCTTCGTGCATGACCATTCCCCCAATGAGCTGCACATCGAAATGGCGCAGTCCAAGAGTACGGACACTCGCCTCCCGCACCAACGCGAAGGCTTCAGGGAGAATCGATTCCAGATCTTTCGCCCGCTCGATCTTCTCTCTCCATGCGGCTGTTTGAATTGGAAAATCCTCGTCGGCCAAGCCCTGGCCCCAGCTTTCCAATTGGCCGATGGCTTCCGCCCGCTTTTGAAGGCGGCGAATCACCCGGGCATTGCGGGAACCGAAAAGGCGGCGCAGCAAGCGCCCGAAAGCATCCCCCACCACGGCCAAGCCATCGGTGTATTTTTCCAGGTCAACCATCCTTCAATTTTCCCGGGGTTTTTCCCCACCCCCATCCCATTTCAACGAACCCACCAAATCGGAAGCCACGAGTCCATTCTTCTGCAACAGGGAACGCATTCCAGCAGCGATGGTGGAAATCGCGTCCGGACGCCTGAACGACGCCGTACCAATCTGGACGGCTGACGCCCCGGCAACGAGAAAGGCCAGAACATCTTCCGGACGGGAAGCTCCGCCGCTGGCAATGACGGGAATGGAAACACTGCTAGAAACCTGGTGCACCAGCCGCATGGCAATCGGCAGGACGGCGGGCCCGGACACCCCCCCGTATCCCCGTCCGAGAAGAGGCTTCCTGCTTTTCCAGTCCACCAGAAGCCCCAACAGGGTGTTGCAAACGGTGAGAGCGTCGGCGCCGGATTCTTCGCAGGCCCGGGCCAGGGGGACGGTGTCGGTGACATTGGGGGATAATTTGACCCAGAGAGGCTTGTCCAAAACCCTTCGGCAGGCGGAAACCACCTCCGCAGCGGAATCCGCGCGAGTGGAAAAGTGGAGGCCTCCATCCACATTGGGGCAGGACAAGTTCAATTCGACCGCCGCTATGCCTTCCATTCCGGAAAAGGCTTCGCTGACTGCGACGAAATCCTCGACGGTGTGCCCACCGGCATTGCCCACCACCGGAACCGCAACTTCCTCGAGCAACGGGGCGACCGATTCCTTCCAATACTCCAAGCCGCGGTTTTCCAATCCAATGCTGTTGAGGAGGCCGCCTGGGAATTCCGCCATTCGGGCGGGGGAATTCCCGGTTCGGGGTTCAGGGGTCACGGTTTTCAACACGAGAGCGCCCAAATCTCCCTCCTTGAGGAAGGAAAGAGCCAGAGGATCGTGGCCAAAGGTCCCCGAACCCGTCATGAGCGGAGATTCCAACTCCAATCCACCGACTCGGGTGCTCAACATCCGGGAATTCTACGGTCGGGGAGCCTCTTCGCCCCCATCAGGGGCCTGCAAACGGATTCTTGCAAGTCCGGTGACCAGCAGGACGAAGCCGATTGAAATGCACGAATCGGCCAGATTGAACAAGGGCCAGGGATGAAACGGCCAGGGAAGAAAACCGGGCCAGAATTCGGGTCCAGGGCCCAAATCGACTCGAATGAAATCCCGAACCTCCCCGTTGCCGGCCCAGGGAGCCCAGGAAGACAGGTTGTCCCACAGGTTACCCAGAGCGCCGGCCGTCAACAGGCCAAGAGTGGGTACGCCCATTCGGCAAGTTTCATCCTGCCTGCCGGCAAGAAGAAAGAGAAAAACAACTGCAGCTGCGCGGAGCAGGGTCAAGGGGACCCTCAAACCCTGGCCCAAGCCAAAAATTCCGCCGGGGTTGGTGATTTTCTGGATGGCCAACCAACCGTCCACGATTTCCACGGGCCCATGGGCCGCAAAATCCCAAGCCCAAGCCTTGGTCCACAAATCAGCGCAAAACAGGACCACGACCATGAGCCAAAAGACCCGTGGAATCCTCCCTGGAAATGAGATTCCGATGCGCATTCCAATTATCCTGTGGTAGCTTTCCCTGCGGAAAGGAGAGGAATTCTAGTGTCTGATTCATTCCAGAGCCAATTCAACTCGACCCCCCTGGAGGCGGATGCCCTTGAATATCTCGCTTCCCTGGCAGGGGAAGTAGGGCTTTCCCCGAACACCATCGCGGCCTACAGCCATGACCTCAAGACTGCCGCTCTCTTCTTTGCGCGCAGGGGGATTTCCTCCTGGGCCCGGATTAGCACCCAGGACGTGGTCGCCTTTCTCGGCCATGGGCGGAAAGGGGGTCTTTCAGGTGCAACGCTGGCAAGGAGGCTTGCCAGTCTCCGGGGTTTCTACCGTCATTGGATGGCCGAGAACCGGACCCTGGGGAAGGATCCCACCCGCTTTCCCGGTTCGACCCGATTGTGGAATCGCCTCCCTCAGATTCTTTCTCCGACCCAAGCTCTGGATTTGATCGACGCCCCGCGTGGGAGGGGGTGGAAACCTCTTCGCGACCGGGCCCTCCTTGCCCTTCTGTACGGAGCAGGATTGCGGGCATCGGAATGTTGCGACCTTAGTCTGGACGACTTGAGTTTGAAGGCCCCCGCCCACACTCCCGGACTCCTCCGGGTGTCCGGCAAGGGGGGCAAGGAGCGCCTGGTCCCGTTCGGAGGCAAGGGGAAGGACCGCCTGCAGCAATGGATCGATGAAGGTCGAGGAGCCCTGTCCCCGCGAGGCCCTTGGGTGCTCCTCAGCAAATCAGGCAAGCGCTTGGACCGCACCACGGTATTCAGATTGGTCCGTGAATTTGCCGCCTCCTCCGGAATAGACCGAAAAATCCATCCCCATATCTTGCGGCATTCCTGCGCCACTCATCTCCTTGCCGGCGGCGGCGACCTGCGCAGTGTCCAGGAATTCCTCGGCCACGCCGACTTGAGGACCACCGAGCGCTACACCCATGTCGAGGTGGAGGAACTTCACGCTCTCCACAAGCTGCACCACCCTCGAGGCTAGGGAAGGAAGTCCCTCAGGTGCTGCTGGACCGCCTCGGCCAAACCGCGGTTCATTCCTGGCACTGCCGCCAAATCCCGAGGAGCGGAGTCGCGAATGAGACCCAGGTCTCCACCGCTCCATTCCAACAGAGCCCTTCCCTTTGCCGGTCCTATCCCCGAAACCCGGGTGAGGACCGTCTTGATGTTGGCTCGACGGGACCGGTGGTGAGTGATGGCGAAACGGTGGGCCTCATCCCGAATTTCCTCCAGAAAGAAGCGGGCGGCATGGCCCTTCCCAAGCGGAATGGCTTCTTCCGCGCCTGGAATCCAGACCCGTTCCTCCTTTGCGGGGACCAACCCTCCTCCTCGGGCCTTGGCCAGGGCAACCATCGACAATGAGGCCCCCGTGTCTCCCGCCGCCGCCAAACCAGCGGCAAGCTGGGGAGGTCCACCGTCGAGAACGAGCAAATCGGGCAAGCCGCCGCTTTTTCCAACGAGGATACGACCCACGACTTCCCGCATGGCCCTCGCGTCGTCGTTCCCATCCCCAGCCTTGACCACGAATCGCCTCCAGCTTTCGGGGGCTGCGACTCCCTCCACGAAACGCACCCTCGAAGCCACGCGCTCCTTGCCCTGGAAATGGCTGACATCCACCGCGTCCACCACGGATGGAGGGGATCCTCCTGCCCATGGAGCGAGGGCCCGTGCGACCGTGCCCCAAGGGGATCGGGACGATTGCCGTTTGAGAATTCGAGCATTGCTTTCAGCCAAGCGCACGAGAGCCCTCTTTTCTCCCCGGAGCGGAACCTTGAGCCGCACCGGGTGATTGGCAACCCCACTCAACCAATCCTCGATGGCCTTTGTGTCTTCCGGAAAAGCTGGAAGAAGGATTTCTGGGGGAATTTCCACGGTCGGCCCATAGAGGGCGGACAGGAGGGATGAGACCGCCGCCTCGATACCCGGCACGACCCTGGCCTCTCCGTGGCGAGAACCCAACCAGGCGCCGCCTCGATACTCGAGAAGAGAAAAACATCCTCTTTCATCCAACCCCAGAACGTCGAAATCCTCCCCCATGCGAAGGCGCACCCGCTGAGGCTGGTTGAGCGAACGCAAGGCGTTCATGCGATCCCGGGCCCGGAGGGCGGCCTCGTAATTTTCAGAAGCGCTTGCCCTTTCCATGTCGATTTCCGCCGCTGCGATCAAGCCAGCGGTTTTTCCTTCCAGGACTTGCCGGGCCGCATCCAAGTCCTGCTTATAAAGGGCCCCCCCTCTCTTCCCCACGCAAGGGGCCGAACAAAGACCCATCTCATGCTTGATGCAATGCCGGGAACGATTGGCAAGGGTGGAATCGCTGCAGTCTCGCAGGCCGAAAGCCCGCTGAATGAGCTTCTTGGTTCGCCGTGCTTCACCTGCATGGGCGAAGGGACCCCAAGTTTGACCGTCCCGACTTTTCCTGCGCGTGAGGCTGATGCCCGGAAATGCGTGGTTCATCCCCAAGCGTATGTGAAGAAAACTCTTGTCATCCTTGAGGACAACATTCAAGGGGGGTTGGAGCTCCTTGACCAATTGCTCCTCCAGGAGAATCGCCTCCACCTCGGTGCCGCAGACTCTGAAACTTGCGCCCC
>DCAK01000018.1:0-263 GCA_002311925.1 Planctomycetes bacterium UBA1135 | reverse complement strand
GGGTGCGGGGCGGTCATTCCGCCAACTCCAGGGCCAAGGCTTCCAAACGTCTTTTCTGATTCCTGAATTCGACCGCCCCCTCGAAATCCAGCTCGGCCGCTGCGGCCAGCATTTTCCGATGGACTTTTTCGATAGTCTCCTCGATTTCCCCGGGACCTGGAGGGGAGACGTCGGAATCCTCATTCTCATCGCCAGCTCCGAGCATCCCGGCCAACGATGGGGATATCGCCTTGGAAACCGACCGTGGCTCCAAATTGTGCTCC
>DCAK01000072.1 GCA_002311925.1 Planctomycetes bacterium UBA1135 | reverse complement strand
CTACATCCGGATAAGTGACCCCTTCCACGGTGAGGTCGGCGGGGATTTCGACCCCAGTGCCGTAATTGCCCTCAAGGAGCGACCACCAGTTGTTTTGCTGAAAGTCGAGTCGAACCTCGCGCAGAAGGGTCTCGTCATACAAATCCTGGGCCGCTGACGGGGACGCCAGCAGGAACAGGACAAGAACCGAAGGTCCGGCGAGGGGATTGGACATCAATACCTAGCTTACCGGCCAAACCCCGATTCGGGGCCGGGGTTCCGCCTTAGAATGCCTCCCCATGCGGGGCCTCACCTCTCTCATTTTCGGAATCTCGCTTCTCGCCGGCTGCGGGCAACCCGACCCCCCTCCCGTCATGGGAGCCCTGGCCGCATTCGACCTGGTCGACCAGGACGGCCAACCCCTCACCCGGGAAACCCTGGCCGGATCCACCTGGGTGGTGGATTTTTTCTTCACCCGTTGCCCCAGCATCTGTCCTCTGATGACGGAAAGGATGGAGAGCGTGGCTGCCCGATGGCCGGGGGCCGCGCCCAAGTTTCTGAGCGTCTCCATTGACCCCGAATGGGACACATCCCAACGCCTGCGAGCCTATGCCGACGAGCGGAACCTTCCCCAGGAACGTTGGCGATTCGCCACCGGAGACAAGAAAGCCATCCGCGCCCTTTGCACGGGCACCTTCCGCCTGGCCATGGGCCGCGGGATGGATGAAGGGGGCGACATTCTCCATTCGTCCCGGTTCATCCTGGTGGACGCCAAGGGCGACATCCGTGGAGCCTTCGATGGGCTGGACGACGCCGGGCACAAAGCCCTGGATGTCGCTCTTCGCGCCCTCCTGGCGGAGGCCGGTTCCTGACATGGAAGGCATCCCCCTCCACCCCACCGTCAACGCGGCCCTCAACGGAATTGCCGGAATCCTGCTTGTGGTTGGATTTCGCTTCATCCGCCAGGGCCGGGAAACCGCCCACCGAAACGCCATGATTGCGGCCTTTTGCTGCTCGGTGGTCTTCCTGGCTTCCTACCTGGCCTATCACTTCAGCAACGCCCTCGTGGCCCATTACGCCGGGCCGGCCTGGGGCCGAACCCCCTACCTCGTCCTCCTCGTCTCGCACTCGGTTCTCGCGGCCCTGGTCCCCTTTCTTGCCACCCGCACCCTTTGGCTGGGTCTCAAGGACCGCCGCGAACAGCATCGAAAATGGGCGAAGGTGACCTTCCCCATCTGGGTATATGTTTCCATCACCGGGGTCCTGGTCTGGTTGGTTCTCTATGTCCTGACCGATTCAGGGGCTCGCGCCCTGTCCGCCTCGTGAAGGGCCGCGACCTCGCTCTCGCAGGCCTTTTGGGCGCCGCCTGCCTCGTAGGCCTTTTCTTTCTCCTCGCGGGAAGCGGCTCCCTTCCGGACAGAGCGACTGGAAGTCGCTTGACGGTGGCCGCCCTGGAAATGGACCTGGGCCCGGAAGGCGAGGCGATCTTCGCCCGTGCGGTGGAGGAGGAATTCGGGACCTGGGCCCAACCTCGGCTCCCGAGCAATCTCTCCCTCGCCCTCGGCGTCGCCGACGACGAGGAACTGGCCCGGGGCCGCCGCACTTGGCGAGTCAAATGCCTTCAATGTCACGGACCCACCGGGGCGGCCGACGGACCCACCGCCCGCATGCTGATTCCTTCCCCCCGCTCTTTTCATGAAGGGGTCCTGAAATTCACGACCACCCGGGCAGGAATCCCCCCGCTTCGCGAGGACCTTGCTCGGGTCATCCGCCAAGGGGTGCCCTTCACCTCGATGGCTTCCTTCGGTGGCCTGCCTGATTCCGCAGTCGAGGAACTCGTCAGCCTCTCCGCCTACATCCTGGTCCGAGGCCCAGTCGAGCGCCGGGCCGCCGAAGCCCTGACAGGAAATCCATTCGGGCCGGAACAGGCCCAGGGCCGGGTCAAGGAAGCCGCCGCCCATGTGGCCGAATCCTGGACCCAAGCCCGCGAGGAGGTCGTGAATCCACTTCCCCCCTTCCCTGAGAAGACCGCCAAGTCCGTTGCCAGGGGTCGCGAACTGTTTCTGAGCAAGAGAGTGGATTGCGCCGGCTGTCACGGGAGAAACGGGGCGGGAAATGGCCCTCGAGTCTGGGACCCCGAATCCGGCTCCTATCTTCTTCGCGACCTGTGGGGGAAGGAGGTGCGCCCCCGCGATTTGCGGGCCGGGCAATTCCACGGCGGCGGCAGGCCCCAGGACCTGTTCCGCAGGGTCGACCAGGGGATCAAGGGCACACCGATGAACGGTTTTCACGAAGTCCTCAGTCCGGAGGAGGTCTGGGACCTGGTTCATTTCATCCAAGCCCTGGCCCAGCCATGAGCGCCGCGCTTCTCCCCTGGGTCCACCGGATTTCCATGGTCACCCTGGCCGCCACCCTCCTCCTGGTTTTCGGCCTCGGCGGCGCCGTCACCAGCACGGAAGTCGGCATGGCCTATCCGACCTGGCCGGACATCAACGGCTGGTCGCTCTTCAATTTCTTCTACGGAAAAATCGCCGGCGAGTTCGGGGTGGGAGCCTCCCTGGAGCATTCCCACCGACAATCCGGCGCCCTCATCGGCCTCCTCTCCATCTTGCTGGTCGCCCTCTGCGCCGCAGGCCGAGACATCCCCTCCGCATGGAAGAAACTCGCCTGGGCGAATCTCGCTCTCGTGGTGGTCCAGGGGCTCATCGGCGCCTTCCGGGTTCTTGAGAACAACGACGAGCTGGGCGGGGTCGTTCACGCGGTTCTGGCCCACGGGGTCGTGGTCCTGCTCGTTGGCCTGGCAATAATCAGTTCCCCTGGGCGGCGGGAAGCCGCCCCCCAAAGCTCCGACGCGCAAAGCCGACGCCTGGTCTTCTGGACCCGAGCGGGAATGGTGGTTCTCTTCCTGAACCTGGTCGCCGCCGCGACCCTCCGCCACAAGGTCGGCAACTTCCCCGCCCACCTCGTGTTCGGCCTGGCGGCCGCCGGAGTATGGGCGGGGTGCGGAGTCCTCGCCATCGGCCTGGGCCGGAAAGGTTCCAGGTTGGCGAAAAACGGCCGCCGCGCGCTTGCCGCGGTGACCACTCAGGTTCTCCTGGGCATCGGCGTCTGGCTTCTCATCCTGGGACCTGGCAGGGAATGGATTGCCGCGCCCGAGGCCCGTTTTCTCCTTGAGGCCATCCTCGCCACCTTTCACCTCCTGATTGGAGCCCTGGTGACCGCCACCGCCACCGCCCTGGCCATCGAAGCGGCATGGAGATTCCGCGAGGCGGCCGAGTGAACCAGAAAATCCGCGACTGGATGGTGCTTTGCAAGGCCCGCATCCAGGTCCTCAGTACCCCGGTCGCCTGCGCCTGCACCTGGATGGCCTCCGACGGGACGGCGGGATGGGGGCTACTGGCCACAACTGCGCTTGGCCTCACCCTGGTGAGTTCGTCCGCGGCCGCCCTTAACCAGCTCCTGGAAATCAAGATTGATTCCCGCATGGAGAGGACCAAGGACAGGCCGCTGCCCGCGGGCAGAATCAGGCGGAGAACCGTCGCCGCTTTCGTCGTGGTTTCCGCCCTTTCCGGGCTGGGCGTTCTTCTCTGGGCCGACCCCCTCGCCGCTTGGCTGGCCTTGGTGATGATCGTCCTTTACGACTTCATCTACACCCCGCTCAAGCGGGTGACCCCCCTCAACACCCTGGTCGGCGCCCTTCCCGGGGCCTTCCCCCTCCTCGTGGGCTGGGCGGCCGCGGGCAACGGTCTCGACCTCCGGGCCGGGGTGATGTTCGCCATTCTCTTCCTGTGGCAGCTCCCCCATTTCATGGCCATTGCCTGGCTCTTTCGGGAGGACTATGGAAGAGCCGGCCTGCGGATGCTTTCCGGCTCGGACGAGGAGGGCGTGGTGTCGGCCCGGCAAGCGGTCCATTACGCCATGACCCTCGTGCCGGTCTCCCTGCTGCCCGCGATTTTCGGGATGGCGGGGCGCACCTATTTGTACGGTGCCCTCACTCTGGGCCTCGCCTTCCTGGCCTTCACCGCCCGTTTCGGCCTCGCCCGAACGGCGCCGCGCGCCCGAACCCTGATGCTGGCCTCGCTGCTCTACCTTCCGGCGCTGCTCGCTCTTCTTCTCTACGACCAGGTCTGACTTTCCACCCCCAACACGCCGAGGCGGATGGACAGGCAGAAAAGAAGGGCGGCGAAGGCAATGAACCAGCGCAACGCCACCCCTCGGAGACCCAGCTCCGGGGCCCGCATCCATGCGAACAGGTAGGCCATCACCGGAAAAAGGGCGGCAACCCCCTGCATGAAGAAGCCCCGGTGAAAAAGGGCGAGCAGGGTCTTCCACCAATACCAGACATTGGGGATTGCGGTCGCAAGCGTGAGACCGGTAAACAGGCGGGCGATGCCCTCACGGTCAAGTGAAGGGGTGGCCGCGCCAAGCAGGGTGACCAGCAGGAACACCCAGACCACCCCCAGGAAATGCCAGTAGTTGGCCTGATTGGCGACCGCTTCCCCCTCTCCCGGAGTCGAGCCTTTCCGGATGCGCCGACAAACGAGGCCGGAATAAACCACGCCGCCCAGGACATGAAGAGCGTGCAACCCGGTGAGCAGGTAGAAGGTGAAGGCGTAGAGGCTGCCCGATGTGGGAGGCAACTGGTTCCGGATGAGCGCCTGCCAGTTCAATCCCTGGACCACCACGAAAACCAGGGCCAGGGCGACCGTCGCCAGGAGAAGTTTCTGGGTTTCCGGCCGGTTTCCAACTCGAAGCTGGTTGACGGACCGCTGGGCCACCCAACTCAAGAGTCCCAGAACGGCGGTGGAAATCCAGAGGCCCTGCGGGAGGGCGGGAAGGTCCTCCGCCCAGGATTCAGCCCGGCCACGGACCACCCAGAAGGCGGCCAGCGAACCGGCAAAGAGAGTGCCGAGGGAGCCGAGGAAGATGGCCAGCCCCAAGGCGCCCGTGCCAGGTGGAAGCTGGTGGGCGGGACCGGTCCTCATCATCACTGTCGGTGGTCTTCGATGTGCTCGTCGAAGTAGTGCTGGTATTCGTGGCTGTCGCCCACCACGTAGGCCAGGAACATCCCCACGAAAATCACGGCGAACATGAACACGGTGCCGTGGAGGGGGCGGTCGTATTTCAGGTGCATGAAGAACAGGGCCACGAGCGACGCCTTGATGGTAGCGATGATCATGGCGACCGACAGGTCCCAACCTTGAAGGTTGGCCGAACCGGTCTCATAGGTGAGCCAGGTCAGGCCCAGGAGGGTGACCAGGATGATGGCCAGCGTCTTGACCGATTGGACATGGCCGACTCCGCTTCCTTCGTGATGTTCCGACATGTCAGTTGATCAGGTAGAGGAGGGGGAAGAGGAAGATCCATACCAAGTCGACGATGTGCCAGTAAAGGGCCCCGAAGTCGACCGCGTTGAAGTTGTCGGGGCCGAAGTCTCCGCGCAGGCCGCGGCGGATGAGCCAACTCAGCAGCACCATCCCGGCGAGAACGTGAATCCCGTGGAGGCCGGTGAGGCAGAAGTAGATGCTGAAGAACTTGCCGACCCAATTCCGGTCCACCGGGTCGAGGGCCTGAATCTTGTCGAAAATTTCCCCGTGTTCGTAGGCGGCCAATTCGGCGGATGCTTCAGCCGTGATGTCGGGGTTGAAGAGAGAGTGCTCCAACTCCGGGAACACCAGGCCGGCGTGAATCTTGTGGCTGTA
>DCAK01000107.1:32848-33104 GCA_002311925.1 Planctomycetes bacterium UBA1135 | reverse complement strand
GGTGGAGCATGACCCCGAGGAGATCTTCGACACGCAGTGGCGGGCGGCGCGCGAGGCGCACCAGGCCGCCGGCAAGCCCGAAGTCGGCGGCGTCGGCATCACCAATCAGCGTGAGACCGTGGTCGTGTTCGATACAAGTACAGGCGAGCCTATTCACCGTGCAATCGTCTGGCAGGACCGGCGGACGGCCGATTGCCTGGCCGCAATGCGCGAGCACGAGGACCGGGTACGCGAGCTGACCGGCCTGCCTCTCGAC
>DCAK01000107.1:22441-32778 GCA_002311925.1 Planctomycetes bacterium UBA1135 | reverse complement strand
TTTTCGGCGTCAAAGATTGCCTGGATTCTGGATGCCGTTCCGGGCGCGCGTGACCGGGCCGAGCGGGGGGAATTGTTCGCGGGCACCATCGATGCGTGGTTGCTGTGGAAGCTCACCGGCGGGCAGGTGTTCGCGACCGAACCCAGCAACGCGTCACGGACCATGCTGTTCGACCTGGGTACGGGCGACTGGAGTGATGAATTGTGCGCGTTGCTCCGTGTGCCTCGCGCCTGTCTGCCCGAGATTCGGCCCAGTGCCGGCGACTTCGGCCAAGTCGCTGCGACCGGCTGGCCGGTGACGGGAATCCTCGGCGACCAGCAAGCGGCCCTGTTCGGCCAGGGCTGCTTCGACGCGGGTGAGGCGAAATGCACCTACGGCACGGGCGCCTTTCTGCTCATGAACTGCGGCACCAGGATTCCCGCGCCGGGCAAGGGAATCCTGGGAACGGTCGCCTGGCGCTTGGGTGAGACGACCACCTATGCGCTGGAGGGCAGCGTTCTCGTTTCGGGTGCCTTGATTCAATGGTTGGGGGAGGGCCTGGGCCTTTTCGACTCCTTGGCGGATGTCGAGAACCTGGCCCGTTCCGTCGAGGATGCCGGCGAACTGGTCATCGTTCCGGCCTTCGCGGGCCTGGGAACGCCTCACTGGGATCCGGAAGCTCGTGGGCTGATGATTGGAATCACCCGGGGAACCGGTCCCGGACAGATTGCCAGGGCCGCTCTACAGGCCATGGCCCTGCAGGTGCGCGAAGTTCAACTCGCCATGGAAGAGACCATGGGTTCACGGTTTTCGAACCTTCGGGTCGATGGCGGAGCTGCCGCCAACGACCTGTTGCTTGAAATTCAAGCGTCTCTTTGCGGTATCGAGGTCCATCGCCCGGCCAATTTGGAGGCGACGGCGGTCGGCGCGTTTCGCATGGCGATGCTGGGCGCCAAGGAGGCCGCGACCCCTGCCGAACTGGCGCCGATGACAACCGAGGATTCGGTCTTCCCCCCTGGGGACCACGATGTCGAGGGTCTTTGGGAGCGCTGGTGCGAAGCCGTGCAGCGCAGCCGAGGGTGGGCGAACCCTGCTCGCTGATCAGCTGCCGGAAATGAAACCGAGGTAAAAACCCTCCCCGGCCTCGACTCTCGGGACGGTGACCTTCTGGGCGCCATCCGTGGCTTCCCTCACATAATTCATGACGAAACTCTTGAGTTCGTCCACAGAGATATAACTGTCCTGATTCATGTTCGCGAGGCCTTTCATTCCCTCCAGGATTCCGGCGGTGAAGACTCCTTGGCCGGGGTTTTCCCGGGCCAGGCCCTGGGAGGTGCTGGCGGCGATGATGTAGATGCCGCTTCCCTCGGAGGCCACATTGCGGAGTTCTTCTTCGGCGAGAATGGGTTCGATCCCGCGGGTTCCCCCGACGGACTCCCCCGACTGGCAGGTGTCGTAAAGGAGAAGCCTGCGTGTGGGGAGAATGCGGTCCCAGGTGACGAACTTGTTGATTGCGTCCCCGGAGATTCCATTCCCAGGATTTTCCATCGTGGCGTCCGAGGTGAGGAAGTAATAGTCACCGAATGCGCGAACGCCGTGGCCGGCGATGAAGACCAGGATGGTGTCGTTGGTGTTGGCTTCCTTGGCCAACCTGTGCCGGGCCTCCACAATCGACCCGCTGTTGACCTCTTCATTCACCAGTCGAATCACCTCGATATCCGAGAACATCTCCCCTTTGCCTGAATGGCCTCGAAAGCAGCCAATCAACGCGTCCACATCCTTGACCGGGGCATCCAAGTCAAGTGAGTCATCCTGGTAATTGCTCACCCCGATGGCAACCATCCAGAGCTTGCCCATGGGTGCCGGGGTATCCAGAGCGGGAACCACATTGGTGGAGCCCGTGTTCGCCGAGGCGCTACGGGCCTGGACCATCAGCAGGACCTGCGCCAGGCGGTCGACTTCCGCCTCAGATCGGCTCCACTCGCTCCAGATTGGAATCCCGACCAGCAGGCTGGCGGCGGCCAGGCCGCTTCCAACCGTGACCGCGGGATGGCGGCGCACCCAGAGCTTGCCGCGGTAGCCGAGCCCGCCCTTGTGGGCGGCGACGGGGGTCTTGGCAAGGAAGGCTTGCAGGTCGGCGGCCAAGCTTTCCATGTCCTGGTAGCGGTCGCCGGGTTTCTTCTCGAGCGCGTGCTCAAGAATCGAAAGCAGGTCTGCTGGAACTTTCTTCTTGATGGTCCTGTCGTCGAAGGGGTTGCCGGCCGAAACCTGAAGCAGGACCTCTGAAACCGTCGGCCCGTCGAAGGCCCTTTCGCCACAGAGGGCCTCGTAGAGCACAGTGGCCAAGGAGAAGATGTCGGCACGATGGTCAAGGCCTTCGCGGTCGGCCATGGTTTGCTCGGGGCTCACGTAGTAGGGCCGAACCTGCTTCCCTCCCCCCTTGTTTGCGCTGCTGGAGGTCCCGGGGGCGCCCGTCATTTCGAATGCCGTCGACCCGGTGGGGGCCGACCATTCCTCCTGGTTGCCCACCATGGCCATGCCGAAGTCGGCCAGGCGGAGTGAACCGTCCTCATCCAGGTGGAGGTTGCGGGGGCTGATGTTGCGATGGACGATGCCGGCCTTGTGCGCCACCGCAAGGCCTTCCGCTAGGACGAGAAAACGCTTGACCGTGTCGCTGCAGGTTGTCTTCGAGGCCTTCCAGCCAGCCCGGTTGCGTTCTTCAAAATCGGCGTACAGATTGCGCCGGCCGGGTACGAGTTCCTGGACCATGAAAAGATGGCCGTCCTTCTCCTCGATGCCGTGAAGCCGGACGAAGGCGGGGTGGCGCAGGCGCGCGGCGGCGTTGGCTTCCTTCTTGAAACGGCTGGCCTGCTCGGGGTCGGATGCTAGCTCCTGGGCTAGAAACCGGAGCGCCACCCGGCGCCCCAATTCGACCTCTTCCGCCTCCCAATGCGAGCCCAAATTATCCTCGTCCAGCTTCTTTTCGAGAAGAAAACCACCCACCCGGGCAGTCGGCCGAAGGGGGATGGAGGAGTCAGAAAATCCAACCTCGCTCATTCTTCAAGCATACCTGATGGGGAACCGTCAAGCGGCCGAGTTCGGCCGGGGAAAGGGCAGGGTTCGTGTTATCCTCAATTGAAGACATCTCATCCCATGAAACGCTTTTCATTTGTTCTCCCCGGAATTCTTTTCCTCGTCTCCTGCGGAGGCGATGGCCCCGGCCCGGTGGTCGCGAATGAAGAACTTGAAATCACGGGCAACGGCGAGCGCGGGGGTGGAATCGTGGTGGTTGTCGAGGATGGCGTTTCTCGTGGCGGAATTCCTGCTCAAACCGAGGATTGGACCCTCTGGTGGCGACACCGCGGTCCGGCCCTGCTCGACCTGGGCCGGGTTCTGCGCAGCCCGTCCACGGGTTCCGTCGCTGACGCAACCTCCACCGGGATCAGCCCAGCCGAGCAGGTTCTCGAGGCGGCTGCCAGGAATCCCGGGGACCAGGAACTCGCCGGGCCCGCTCTCCTCGCCTTCGCTCGAGCCGCCACCCGGCCAGCTGCTGTTTTGGAGGCCGCAATGCCCCATTTGGCTTCCCGGGACAAGGAGACTGCCTCCGCGGCAGTGCTGGCCATCGGAATCGGTGGCGGCGTTGGTGCCATTCCGCACCTGATTCACATCCTCACCGATGACAAGGAAGGACGGAAATTGGCCGGCGGCCGGCGCAAAGTGGACGACCGTCTGCGGGTGGACGCAGCCTGGGCACTGGGAATAGCAGGTCGGCGGCTTCCGGACTCCGCACTCACCCGCGGGGTGACCCATGCCCTTTGGATCGCCGTGAATGAGGGGGACAGCAAGAATGACGCCGTTCCCGCGGCATGCGTCGCCGCCTTGTCCATGACCAGGCCCCCCGATCCCATCCATTGGGCGGGGCTCCTCATTGAGCTCGCGAAGGATCGCAGGGCGGAGGACGGGATTCGGGCCCAGGCTCCCGGGGCCGTGGCCAGGCTCCTGGTGGAAGGCGACCGTCCTCCGGGCGCCGTGGACCAATCCGTCCGGGCTTTTCTGGATGTTCTGGATGACCGGAAGGTCCCCATCGCCGTCCGCCTTGGCTTGGTGGAGGCCCTCGGGCATCTCGCGGAACCTGGTTTCAAGCACGGCGTTCAAGTCGGCGAAACCCTCGAACACCTGGCCCAAAGGGCCAAGAATCGCGCCGAAAGGAATTTTGCCCTTCTCGCCCTCGGGCGATTCTCCTCCCGCGGGGAAGGGGCGGTCGCCAATCGGGCCTTTCAACACCTGATGGAGACGGTGGAGAATGGGAAAAGCGCCACCAAGCCCTGGGCCGCCCTGGCGCTTGGGTTGTTGGGCAGGGAATTCTCTCGGGCGCACGGGGCCATCGACGTGATGGCGGAGGAAGCCCTGCGCAAGGGCATGCTCGCCAGCAAGGACGCCGAATTGCAGGCGGCCTTCGCGCTCGCCCTCGGGCTCTGTGGGCCGGATTCGGTGGAAACTGTTCCCGACATCGTCAAGGTGACCGGCAAGACCCGGAATCCCGTTCTGAGGGGAGCTGGTTCCTTGGCTCTTGGATTGATTGGAAGTTGGGATTCTCAATCCACCATCGAAGAGTGGCTCGGAAAATCTCTCAAGGAACCCGAAGCTCTCGGCGATGTCGCGGTCGGGTTGGCTCTCGCCGGGGGGGACCCTCGAACTGCCTTGTTCTCCCTTCTCGAACCCGAGAAGGGCCGCAAGCCCAATCGCCCCGTGCAGGAGGCAATCCTGGGCGCCCTTGCCCGCATCGGGCATCCCGCGACTTGCGCTCGGCTTCTGGAGCGGGCCGGCGATGAAAAGGCGGCGTGGCCTCTGCGGGCCGCCGCTCTTGACGCCTTGGGGGCCTCGTCCGACCCCCGGGGAGAAGATTGGAGCGCATCCTGGTCGTCCTGGTTCAACTACACGGGCGCGGGCTGGCCCGAAACCTTGATGGATTACGAGGTGCGTATTCGAGGAGAAAAGGCGGGTATCGACCCGCGCCCGAAGAACCGCTGATTTTCTCGGTCAGGGACTTTGGGCGGGCCGCAACTGGAGGTCGAGGGCCATGACCCCGAACCCCTGTCTCTCGGGAGGAACCCCAGGGCCTCCCCGAGTGCGTTCCTTGGAAAAGGCCTGAGCAAGGACTCCCGGCACACCGGCACCGCCTCGAGTCTTGTCCAGCTTCCCTTTCTGGACCAAGGTATGGAAATCGGCGGCCTCCTCGGTGGCGATGATGAGGTAGCGGTCGCGCATTGGCCGCGAGAGATCCCACGACTCCAATTTCACGCGCCAGAAGACCCTTCGGTTCTCGCCGGGTTCAAACTTGTTGCTTCGGTTGCCTTCCGCGGGCCACGCCACACTGATGTCGCGGTTTTCGCTTGCGACGAGAACCGTCAAGTGGGCTGCCTCAGCGTTGGAAGGGAGTCCAATCTCCATTCCCAGGACTGGCTTTTCCCCAGGGGCCAGGCTCACCACGAAACCGGATGAAGGGGCTTCCCCACCCAGCCCACGTGTCTTGATTTCTTCAAAGACGGCTCCGGCCAATCCCATCTTTTCTTCCCATTCCTTGCTTGGGCTGCAGAAAGTCCCCTGGATGGGGATTTCCCCTGGTTGAGCGGCAAGGCTCCAAAGGCTTCGGAAGCGGCTCTCCTTGGTGCGCAGGAATTCCAACATGCCTTCGGCGGCGCGAGCACCGCGGGCGGAATCCGAGCCGGCGGGATTGTCCTCCTCCCAGAGGGGAACGCCGTCTCCCGAGGTCAGGAGAGCGAGAGATCCTTCCGGGGTGACCTCGACCTGGTAACCGTTGCCCAGCAGAGGTTGGGAAAGGACCTCCACCATGTCCTTTCCTCTTCTGCGCATGGCCGTTGCCAGGGCATCTTCCAGCGGGCCGCTGCCGATGTAGAGGGGAAAGGGGTCGTCCCCCGGTGGGCGCTCGAGTTCGACCACCCGGACGGGAACAGCGGCGCCACGCTTGAGCGAGCCTCCTTCCACCCGGGCGACGGCATGGGTGGCGAAGACCCGGGTTGCCCGGGCCTTGCCGAGAACCTTGCCGCCCAGGTCCTGGATTTCCAGGAGGGTGTCGCGCTTGAGAAAGTGGGCATGGCCGGCCTCGACATCCACACGCCTGCCATCGGGCTGAAGAACAGCGGAAAACCCTGGCGGCGGGGATGCGAAGTCGGCGCCAAGGAACATGCGGTCCACCTCGCCCTCCGCCTGGACATCCTGGTCTGGGAAGTATTCAGCCACCTTCAGAGCCGTGGAACGGACAAGCTCGCGGTAGGTCGTTCCTGGTTGGGCTTCTTCAAGAGCCGACACGAGAAACCAGGTCATGGCGCCGTGGCTGATGGGCTCGCGGCCTGGAATGCGCAGGGAAATCTCCTTGGCCGTCTGCTTGGAGGAGCAAGCGGCGATGTGGACGTAGGGGAGGGGTCCGCGTCGCGGGTCTCCGTCCTCGAGGAAGGGGACCTCGTCGGGCCAGAAGGCTGAAAGGTCGGCTTGGGCAACCGGGGATTTCCCAGGCGGGGCCGACCTCGATTTTCCGGCGGCAGGACCCCGCGTGATTCCACCGGAATGGCAGCAATCGGTGACCACCGTCACATTGGAGGTCTTTCGGCAAAGGGCGGCCAGCAAGGAATGCAACTCGTCATCGGTGATGTCGAAGGGATCGACCCCGTCGCGGCTGTCGTAGGCGATGAAGGTCGAATCCATCCCCTCCAGCTCGCTTCCGCCGACTCCGCTCACGTCCGGAAGTCGGGAACCATGGCCGGAATACCAGAAGAGGACCTCCGTCCCTTGCTGGGCGGGCTGAATGAGCTTTTCATGGAAAGCCCGCACGATGCCCTCGTGGGTGGCATTGGAATCCGTAAGAACCGTCACATCGCCTTCCCGGAATCCGAATCGGTCGATGAGAAGCTCGGCGGCCCTCTCCACATCGTTGACCGAACCATCCAGATTGGACCAGGAGGAGCCGCCGCCGGCCTTCTGGTACTGGTTGATGCCCACCAGGAGGGCGATGCGGTTGCCGCCGCTTGCGGGTTCTCCCGAGCAGGAGAGGAATAGCCCGGCTGACAGGAGAGGGAGAAAATGAAGAAGGCGCATGGCCTCCTCAATCTTACCCCACGGAATGCTCAGTCTCGGTCATGGCGGTCATCACCTAGCTCCCGGCCTCTGGCATCGGAGTTTCGGGCAGTGCCCGGCCCGTTGGAGGAAAGCACCGGGGTTTCGCCGACGCCGGTGACATCCACCTGGGGCAGTTCGCCGAAGAAGGACATGCCCTCGGGGGCGCTGCTGGCGGAGGCTGGGTCCCAATTGAAGACGCAGTCCCGGGCGTCGGCGATGCCTCCAAGAACCACGCACACTCCACGGCTTTCGAGGCGGCGGAGTTGACCGGCGGAATGCCAAAAGCTGGAGCCCTTGAGTTGATGGCGACCGCCGGCAGTGCGGACCTCCGCGCAAGGCGCCAGCAGAGCGGGACCCTGGCTCGTTCCGCCAAGGAAGTTGTTCCCACGCAGAATAACCCGGTTGCGAGCGGGCCCGTGGGGGTCGTGGTCGGAGGCTCCCCAGATGACGGCTCCTCCCAGGAGACGCACATTTTCCAGGACGAGGTCCTCGCCCGGTTCGAGGATGAAGACTGCGGTCTTTTTCAGGGTCGTGTTGCGCAGGGCCCGAACCCCGTCGAAGACCTTGGCATCGGGCCGGACTTCCCGCCAGGCGTCGAGGTTCCAGGCGGGGGAATGGATGGGTCGCGTGATGCGGCGTTCCTGCGGGCGCGAGAAGGAGGTGTCGGAGGACCGGAGCGCGCAACCGCTGATGTCGAGCCGAAAGATTTCGATGACGGGCCACGGCATTGGGGGAGCCTGGGCCCAGGGGCGGCCTTTGCCCATGGTCCCGTCGGCCAATCGGCGTCCTTGGAAATGGCGGTCTCCCCGGTGTGGGCGGCCGGTTGCCCGGACCGGGTTCCAAAGGAGGCCGGGTTGGTCGAGAACCAGCAGGTCGCCGTCCACCGAAAGATTGCGGGCTCGGAAATCCCCGCCCAGGACCGACAGGGCGGCCGAACGGAGGGGGTCGCCGGGGTCGACGCTGAGGTTGGCTGTGAGCCGGGTGAGGGAGCGGGTTCCCGAACCTTCCAGGTCGAGGGAGACTTCCGTGGGCTCCCACGAAGAGGATGCGCCGTCGAGCCTTTCCACCTTGAAATACAGCCGCAGGTCCTCGTCGAGAAGAAGGGAGCCATCGGTTCCCTTCCATTCGGGGTCGAGAGCCAATTGTCGGCGGGCCCACTCGAGCGCGGATTGGGCGGCAAGCTCGGTCCGAAGGGAAGCGGCTTCTTCGCGGGCCACTTCAACCCGGGCCTCGACCGTCGCGCCGAACGAGAGCGACACCATGGCGATGAGGCCGGTCACCACCAGGGTGAGCAGCAGCACAGAGCCGCGGGCGGAGGAATCAGAAACCAGGCGCATGGCGTCGAATCCAGGTTGCGGAGCCGAGCTCCAGGTGGGGGTGGCCGGGAAGGGAGGCGCCGGCGCCAGGCCGAACTTCCACCATCCATTCCGCCGCCACCATTGCGATTTCAGGTCCCGCGGGCCCGTCCACCAGCCCGGTGCGGAGGTCGAAATCCTTGAGGCCTCCCAGGGCGGTTTCCGAACCCCTGCCCTCCTCAAGACGGAGGAGACCCGTCGAGGCCTCCCAGGTCCATGTGCGGCGGGGGGGAGCGGGGTCGCCAGAAGGTTGCAGGTCGAGGGCCCAGGCTCGGCCGGGAACGCCGTCGATGACGAGGTCCTCGGAATAGCGGCAGTCCTTGAGAAGACGGTCGAGGACGCGTCGGGCTTGCAGATGGGTGTGAACTCGGGCGTCCCCCTCGTGGATCAAGGTGAAGCTTTCACCCGAGCCGTAGAGGGCTCCGAAAAGCATAATCATGGCGATGGCGGTGGCCAGGAGAACTTCGGCCAGGGTGAATCCTGCGGAGGCGGGTCTCATCGGCTTCCCTCCTCGGGGACCGCTTCCAGAGTGCCGGAAAGAGGGGCCACCCTGAGCGACCAGGAATCTTCGCCCTTGCGGAGGCGGATTCCCGCCGCCGAGGCGGTCCGGCCGTCGGGAAGAAAGACCCACAAGGGGTTGGCGCCCGGAAGGTTTTGGAAAGAGACTCCGTGGCGCAGCGTCCTCCAACCTTGGGGGTCGGCCCCCGGGCCTGACAAGGGAGTGCCGTCGGCCCGTTCCGGGCGCCAGCGTCCCTGGGCCGGTTCGATGCGGAGAACGGAAGCTTCCCAGCCGGCTCGGGCGCGGGCCCTGACGCGGAGGCCGTCGGCGAGAACCCGTCGGACTTCGGAACCGACCACGTCTCTTTCGGCGAGAACGGGGACGGCCAGGGCGGCCATCGAGGCGGTGATGGCCATCACCAGAAGAATCTCGGCAAGGGAGAAGCCCCGGTTCAGCGCGCGGACGACAACCATGATGCCTCCAGGATTCGGCGAGGCCCGGACCATGCCTCGACAGTGACTCGGCGGACGACGCCGGGGGTGCCGGGGGGAAGCACTTGGGTGGGGTCGTTGTCCGCGACGGACTCGACCGCAACCTTGAGAACGAGCGCTTCGGCCCCGGGGAGGGGGGAACCGTCGCCCATGACGGGGGACAAGGAACTTCCGTCGAGGAGGTCCAGATCCTCCGGGGCGAGGACGAAAGTGGATTCTCGGAATTCACGCACGGCGTCGGCTGCCCGAGCGGTTTCTTCCGCTCCGGCGAGGGACTGGAGGCCTCCCCGAAGCGAGCCGGTGGCGGCCGTTCCCACAAGGACCACCAGAGCCAGGGCGATGACCACTTCCAGCAGGGAGAAGCCGGCGGATGCGGAGAGGCGGGGTTTTTTCATCCCACGAATTTGGACATCTGGAGAATGGGGGTCATGAGAGCGACCACGATGAAGCCCACCATGGAACCGGCGATGACGACGGTGGCGGGCCCCAGTAGTGAAGTGAAGACTTCCAGCGCGGCCTGGGTTTCCCGATCTAGAAAATCGGCAGCTTTGCGGAGGCTGGAATCCAAGGAACCGGAGGATTCACCGGCCACCATCATCTGGATGAGGGCGGGGGGAAGGTCGGCCTTGGCGAGAGCCGTGTGCATGGGTCGGCCGTCGGCGACGGCGGCTGCGGCGCTTTCCCAATATCCCCGCAGGCGGGGGAGTTGGGCGACTTGGCCGGCGTGTTCCAGGCCGGTGAGAATGGGGACACCGCTTTCCAGGGTGAGGGCCAGAGTTTTCACGGAGCGGGCAAGGTAGGTCTTGCGAATCAGGTCGCCGACCGCGGGCAGGTTTCCCAGGAGGTCGAAAACCAAGCTGCGAACCTTGCGGCTACGGA
>DCAK01000107.1:15817-22381 GCA_002311925.1 Planctomycetes bacterium UBA1135 | reverse complement strand
AACCAGGCTGCGAACCTTGCGGCTACGGACCAGAACGATTGCCATGGCGATTGCGCAGAGGGCGCCTCCACCGGCCAGGAAGGGGGTTTCCCGCAGAAAGGCGCTGACCCCGAGGACCAGCTTTGTGGTCCAGGGGAGGAGCTCGGGCTTGGACATGAGGAGCCCTTCAAATTTGGGCACCAGGAAGACCAGGATGCCGGTGGTCATGACGACGGTCATTCCGAGAAGGAAACCCGGGTAGGCGAGGGCGCCCTTGATTTTCCCCCCCAGTTGGATTTGTCGGTCGAGGAGCTCGGCGGCGCGAGCGAGGGATTCATCGAGTGCTCCGGCCTTTTCGCCGGCTGCCAGGAGATGGACCACGTATCCATCGAAGCATCGGGGCAACTGGGCCACCGCTTCGGAAAGGTCGTGCCCCTGCTCAACAGTTGCGGCAATCTTGGCGAGAGCCTTGCGCGCGTCGGAAGTTTCGGCGTGCTCGATGAGGGTGCGCAGGGCGGCGAGAAGCGGCACTCCGGCCTCGAGCATGGCGCGAAGCTGAATCAACACCCGGAGGGTCTGCTTGGGATGAAGCTTGATGCTTGGATCGGGCGCAAGGCGCGCGGTTTCCGTGGTGGGCCGGAAAGTGGCTGATTCCGGCAGAAGGGAACCGCCCATGGCGGCGTCGGTGGCCTGGCTGGGGCGAAGGAGAGTGGACAGGCTCATGCGGCGGCTCCTGCCCGAAGGGCCTCCTCGAGTGTGGTGAATCCCCTGTCCACCTGGGTGAGAGCATCGTGAATGAGGGATTCCATTCCCGCCTTCCGGGCGGCGTCGCGGACTTCCCCGGTGGAGGGTCCGTGGGCCAGGAGTTCCTGCATTTCTCCGTCCACGGGCATGACTTCGAACAATCCGCGGCGGCCGTCGTAGCCGGTGTCGCGGCAGGCGCGGCAACCCTTGGCGGCGAAATGAGGGCCCTTGCCAAGGCCGGAATCAGCGTAGCGCTTCCGAACGGGGGCGGGAATATCCGTTTCCTGACGGCATTTCCCACACAGGTTGCGCACCAGGCGTTGGGCCACAACCGCGCGCAGGACGGCAGCAACGAGGAAGGGTTCGACCCCCATCTGCATCAGCCGGGTTGCGGCGCCAGGGGCGTCGTTGGTGTGGAGAGTGGCCAGGACCAGGTGACCGGTGAGGGCGGCCTCGACCGCGATTTCCGCGGTTTCACGGTCCCGAATCTCACCGATCATGATGATGTCGGGGTCCTGGCGAAGGAGGGCCCTGAGGCAGACGGCGAAGGAAAGCCCCGCCTTGTAGTGGACCTGGGTCTGGTTGACCCCTGCCACCGAGCGCTCGACCGGGTTTTCCACCGTGGCGACGTTGGTTTCCGGCGTGACCAGGTCCTCGAGCAGGCTGTAGAGGGTGGTGGTCTTTCCGGAACCGGTGGGGCCGGTGACGAGGACCAGCCCGTGCGAGGCCGAAGCGGCTTCCCGGAGGGCTTCGAGATTGCGCCCTTCAAGGCCCAGGTCCTTCAGATTGAGGGCCTTATCGCCACGGTCGAGGACACGGAGAACCGCTTTTTCACCGTAGACGGTGGGAAGGGTTCCCACTCGGAGATCCACATCGCGACCGGCCTCGGTGAAATGAATGCGGCCGTCCTGGGGGAGTCGCTTTTCGGAAATGTCGCACTCGGCCAATACCTTGATGCGGGCCATCAAGGCGGCGCCTTCCTCGAGGCCTATGCGGAGGGCTTCACGAAGGCGGCCGTCGACCCGGTAGCGCAGGGTCCAATTTTCCTCGCCGGGTTCCAAATGGACATCGCTGGCGCCGTCGATGAGGGCGGCAGTCATGACATCGTTGAAACGCTCCTCGATGGAATCGCTGGAACCTCCCTCGGCGACGATGCCTGCACCGGAGCGCTGAAGACGATCGAGCCCCGCTCGAACCGCTTCGAAGGTTGCGGTGCAGGGGAGAATTTCCAGCCCTGAACGGCGGCGAATCAGGTCGACGCCATAGACATCGGAGGGGTCAACCACGGCCACCGCGATGCAATGGTCCAGGGACAGGAAGGGAAGAACGCCGTGGGCGCGCAGTTCGGCGAAGGGGACTCCGTGGTCGATGCTTTCGTCGAGGATTCCTTCCTCGACGGGGTCCAGGCAGGGAATGCCGTTCTGGGCGGCAAGACCCCGCGCAAGGCCGGAGGATTCAAGAAGCCCCCGCTCAACGAGGACCTGGCCCAATTGGATGCCAGGTTGATTCTTGGCTTCCTCCAGGGCGGCTTCGAGACGGCGTTCGTCAACGAGGCCGAGGTCCACCAGGACTTCGCCGAGTCGACGACCTGTAAAATTGCTTGCCTGCGCGTCGTCGGGGTTCACCGTAATCCTGTCTTCGAGGCGCAGAGCCCGACGCGCGGCTAGAAGGGTGGAGGAGGGGTTGGCGACGACCGTGCCGTCGGCGGGTCCGGCCAAACCTTGAAGAAGCAGCCGAATTCCCTCGGAATCCAAGGACCGCACTCCGGAACCGTCAATTTGTCCGCCACCTTCCTTGGCGAGGAATGCCCACAACTTCTCGAGTTCCCCGGCCCTGGAGCCGTTGAGAGCCTCGGGAAGATGGAGGGCTTCCTGTCCAGTCTTGGGCGCCATCAGGCGTTCTCCTCGGAGCCTCCCTCGATTTCTTCCCGAACGCGTCGCAGAAGAAGTTCGGCGGCTTCCAGACCGGGGCGCAATTCAAGGGCCACCAGGAGGTTCCCTCGGGCCCCCTCCCAGGCCTCGGCATGCATGGCAATCTTGGCGGAAAGCATGTGGTCCCTCCAATCCCGGGCGGCCACGGGGACCTGCTCGAGGATGGCGGAGGCTTCAGCGGTGCGGCCTTCACGCCACAGCGAACGGGCCAAGCCGGAATGAGCCCGCCAATCATCCGGGCGGGTTTGAACCAGAAAGCGGAACAAGCGACCGGCGCCCTTCCAATCCCCGCGGCTTTCCGAGTCCCGGGCGGAAACCCAGATGGGGTCCTTGCCAACGGTGGAAATGTCCAGCCTCGAATGGAGCGAGACTGGCACGGAAAGGGAAGGGTCGATATCGAGAGCCCTTCGGTAGTTGTCCGCGGCGGCGTCCACTTCGCCTTCGGCCAGGTCGAGGTCACCGCTGATGGCCCAGGTGCCGGCTGCAAGGGGTTGGCTGGCCTGGAGGTCCTCCACGAAAATGCGCGCGGCTTGGGCGCCGCCCAGGGAGGCGTGGTGGGTGAGAAGTGCGCGGGCGATTTCGATCTTGGGACCGGAAGCGAGCCAGACCTTCTTCAAATGGGCAGTGGCTTCTTCTTCGCGCTGGTTTTCGGCGAGAGCCGCGGCCAGGACAAGGTTGGCCTTTGCGTTTTCCGGGGCCGTCCTGGCGGCCTGGCGGGCGTAGGGGAGGGCCGCGCGGGCGTCGCCCTCGGCCAGGAACAAGCGAGCAAGAGCGGCGTGACTGGCGGTATCACCGGGGTCCATTTCGCAGGCTTCCCGGAGGTACCCGCGAGCTTCTTCGACCAGGTTCCTTTCAAGAGCCCGGAAGGCGAAGGTGCGCACGATGCCGGCGCGGGCTCCATTCCATTCCTTGGCGCTTGCGGTGGAAGGGGCGAGGGCGCGGGAAGGGGCTTGTGAGACCTCTTCCTGAATGACTTGGGAAGCGGAACCGCAGGAAGCTGCGGCGAGAGCGAGCGCTGCGAGAGGGAGGGGAGTTCTCATTTGGATTCCTCCATTTTTTCGAGAATGGCGAGGGCCTCGCTGAGTTCTTCGGCTTCGAGGCGGGCATCGAGGATTTCCTGGCGGCAGTGATTGGCCAGGGCGGCGAGCGCGTCGTGTGAGGGCAGGGCGGCAAGGCCCCATTCAGCCTTGGCCAGCGCCAGGTCGGGACGACCGGAGGCAAGGGCCTTGGCGGCGTCGGCGTGCATGCGACGGGCATAGGAAGGCCGCAGGTAACCGGAGTGGCCGGCAGCAAGACGGGCCTGGGCAGCGGCGTGACGCTCGAGGGCTTGTCCGGCGCGTCGGCCGAGTTCGTCATCGCCGACGATGCGAGGAGTGAGAAGAACGACGATCTCGTTGCGGGTTTCGACTTCCTTTTCGGAGCGGAACAGCCCTCCAATGAAAGGAATGGAACCCAGCAGGGGGACCTGGCTGATGTCGGAAGAAATCCCGCTTTCCATCAGGCCTCCGATGACCACGGTGTTCCCGGATTTCACCAGGATGTTGGTCGTGACCTCGGTGGTGGTTTCCTCGGGAAGCCCCTGGGCGTTGATGATGCCGGAGGAGTTCTTCGGATGGATTTCCATCCTCACGTAACCATCAGAGCTGATGAAGGGGCGAAAAACGAGCGAAGTGCCCACCTCGAGGAACTCAACATTCTGCATGGAGGTGTTCTCGACTGTGGTCACCGTCTGGTAGGGGAGTTTCTGCCCGACCAGGACCTGGGCGGCGTGGCGGTTGACGGCCAGGATTTGCGGATTGCTGAGCACGGTTGCGTTGCCCACCTGCTCGAGAGCTTCGATGAAGACGCCCACTTGGTTGCGGAGAATTCCGATGTGGAGGCCGGCGCCGGAGGGATCGGTGAATCCGTTGGTGGAGCCTCCCAGCAACCAGTCGCTTCCACCGAGAGGGGCGTCTTCGTAGTCGAGACCGTTCGTGAGATTGCTGGTTCCCCCCAGAGCCTGAAAGTCGACCCCGCCCAAGGCGGTGAAATCCACCCCGAGGCGCGAATCGTCTGAAAGGGAAATGGACAGGATGGTGGCTTCGACCAGCACCTGGGCGGGAGGAACATCCACCTGTTCAAGCAGGGCGGCGATCTTGTCGGAGGTGTTCGAGCCGGCGTACAGGACGAAGAGTTCGCGACTGGCCTGGCCGTTTCCGCCGAGGTCGGTCACATTGTCGATTCCTGAACCGCTTTCCGGCCCGGCGACCACCGTTTCACCCGGTCCCAGCATGGGTTCGAGCATTTCAACCGCGTCCTTGGCGCGCAGGTGGTCGAGGAAGAAGACCTGGGCAGCGTGGCGGATGGTGGCTCCTTCCGTCCCCTCGAGCGGGGAAATCACCAGGAAACCGTTCTCGGTGGTGAAACCGAATCCATTGGAAGCAAGAATGCTTGCGAGGGCTTCCTCGACAGGGGCGTCGTAGAGATTCAGGGTGACCAAGCCTTGGACATCGGGACCGTAGACCAGGTTCAGGCCGTAGGCGGTGCTGAAATTCTCCAGAACGGAGGAAAGCTCCTCATCCTGGAAATTGACCGTGATTTTTTCGTCCTTCAAACCGGCGAAGGGGCTGTCCCCGGTTTCCTGGGCAAACCCGGAAACGGGCAGGACGGCGGCCAAAACCGCCGTGGTGAGAAGTTTTTGAAGATTCATGGTTTCGTTTTTCCAATGCCCGCGCTGAAGCCCGGACGGGACATCCTCAGGGTCCAAACCCTGTCTCCGGCTCGAAGATCCACTTCGCGTGACCGAATGTCCTCCACCACGTATCGGCCGACCGGGTCGCCAACCTGAACAGAGAATCCATCCAAAACGGCTTTTTTGACCTTTCCGAGAAGGAGGGTGCTGGTCAAGATCATGTCCTCGGAGGGGGCAGGGACGAGGGTTTCCACCTCAGCGGAGGATTTTTCGGTTTCGGCGACGGCATCCGTTTCGGAGGCTGCGGCTTCCTCGGGGGGAGCGATGCGGATGGGGGCGACCAGGGTTCCCTTCCAGCTTTCAAGCTTCTCCATCGAGGCCGACCATGCGGTTTCGGGGGAAGCCGGAGGAGTCGCCGCCTTGGCTGCCGAGGAATCGGCCGCGATTTCCATGGGGGCGCCCATTTCGGCGTTGAGATCCACCACGGGCAGGGAATCTCTGGGGTCCTCCGACCCGGTCAGGACTCCGGTCCAGATGGCGGCCGCCACCAGGCTCGATGCGGCCAGGATTCCCGTTTTTCGGGGAGCGCGGCGGATGGCTTCGGCGGGACTCACGCTGCAACCTCGGCGGGAATTTCAGGAATGGCGAAAACGGCCTCCACTCGGGTTCCTCCACCGTCGGAGTAACTCTCCTCGGGAAGAACCAGGCGCAGGCTTTCGAAGCGGACCCGATGGGGCCCACATTCCAGTTCCTGCACCCATTGAACGAAGGAATCCCAGGAACCCTCTCCGCGCACGGAGAAGCGCTTTCTGCCGTCCCCGGCCTCTTCCTGGATGTCGATGTCGAGTTCCAGGCGAGCGGCGGATTCAAAGACCCGCTTCTGGACCAGGTGGGGATGCAGGTCGGTGTCGAGGGTGGCCATTTGAAGGTCGGCCTCGTCACGGAAGGAAATCCATTCGGATTCAAGCCGGTCCCGCCTTGCCACCGAGCGAAGTCCGGAAGCGTGGAGTTCGTCGGCGCCTTCCTGGGTTTCAAGGGCGACATGGCCGCGAGAGATGGCGGGTTCCACCCGTCCCATCCAGAAGAAGAGGGGGATTCCAATCCAACCGGCAAGGAAGAGAAGCTTGCGGGACGAAAAGTTCATCGCAGGCCTCCGGGTTTCCAGGACTCGGGGATTTCCACCTGGCGGGTCAATCGGACTTCCGCCCTCATGGCGTCGGTGTTGTCTGGAAGAACCTC
>DCAK01000107.1:9656-15773 GCA_002311925.1 Planctomycetes bacterium UBA1135 | reverse complement strand
AACCTCGGTGCGACGCACGGAAGCTTCTTCCATTCCGGTGGCTGCGCGCAGCCTTTGGGGAAGGTCGAGAAGAGCTCGGTCGCCGCGGACAATGACCGTGACATCGAGCACCAGGAGGTCGCGCGTGGCGCCGTAACGGGCAACTTCATGCTCCCATGCGACCTTTTCGAGACTGGATCCATGGCCGGCAGCTTGCTCGAGAATGGGGAGCAGGGAGCCGGCAGCGGGAAGAGAGAGATGCTTGGCAAGGGGATCCAGGGTTTCGGCGTATTCCTCCATTTCAGCCTGGATGCGGGCCAACTCGCCGCACGCGCGGAGAGCCTCTGGGTCGGCTTGGGCGGTTCCGAGGGCGAGGTTTTCCTGACGGTCGGCCTTCCATTCGGCCGCCCAGGCGGTTCCCAGGCAGGCAAGCGAGAGAAGACACAGGGAAGCCCATCGGCGCGGGGTGGCTCTGCGTTCGAGGTGCCCGGAAAAGGATTCCGGAGTGAGGAAGTCGGCGGTTCTCATTCTTCGTACCCTCGAATGGCCAGGCCCAGGGCCGCGCACCAGAGGTGCTCTTCCTGGTGGAGGCCGTCGGGAAGGGAAATCCCCATCCTTTGGAAAGGGTTGGCGACCGAAGTGGGGATTCCAAGGGCGGAACCCAGGGCGCCTTCGACTTCGGGCAGGCCGGCGCCGAGGCCGGTCAGGAAGATTTCGCCGAGCTTGGCCCCGCCGTTGCGGGTGGCGAAATGGCGCAGGCAGGCCCTCACTTCCTGGGCGAGGGCGTCGGCTTCCCGGCGCAGGGCGTGCAGAATTTCGACCGCGTGCCCCACTGCCCGGTTGTCGAGGACGGAGGTCGAGGAATCCGGAGTCCACGCGGGTTCGCCATCGGCGAGAGTGTTTTCCAAAACCTCAACCAGCTTCTTGCCGGCAAGCTGGATGGGCTTGAGGAACCGAATTTCACCCTGGTGAACCACGCCAAACATGGCGTGTTCCCAGCCCATGTGAAGGAATCCCCAGGGGCGGCTTCCAGCGCAGGAAGCCGCCAGGCCGCGGGCGATGGCGAAGGCGTCCATTTCCAGGCCCACCGGTTGCAAGCCCATGGATTCGGCGGCTACCTGGCAGCGGCGGATTTCGCCGGCGCCGGCGGTGAGCAGGAGGAATTCCTCCCGTCCCGGGGTGTCGCCGGGGTTGGAGGCGGAGGCAAGAGGGAGGTAGCGGTAGACCGCGCCCTCCGGATCGTCCACGGCTCGCGCGGCGGTGTCGCGGAGAGTTTGTTGGAGGCGGCCGCGCCGTTCGGGGTCGACCGGGACCACGGAAAGGGAAACGGAGTTTCCGCCGGTCCCCAGGCATGCGTCCTTTCCCCGCAGGAGTTGAAAGTCGAATCCATCGAGCAGGGCGGTCGCGGCGCCGAGGTGGCGTTCTTCTCCGGCGGCCGAAACGGAATGGGCTTCCCTCAAGGTCCAACCCCCGGGCCCGCCGTCCAGCTGAAGGAGGCGGGTTTCAAGGGCGCCGAAGTGAACGGCGACGGGCGAGGTCCTGGTGTGGAGAAGCATGGGGGTCAGGAGTGGCTGATTTCCTTGATTGCAATGGACGGGGGTCCGCCTGGGGTCCCCTCGGAGCGGGCTTCAGCGGCATGGGCCGCGAACAGGCAGATGGCCACGAAGGTCAGCGCAGCGAGAAGGGCGGGAACGGGTCGTTTTTGGAGGGGGTCGCTCATCGTTCGTAGATGGGTGAGCCGTCGGGGGCGAGGGCCGTGGTGTTGGCGTGGAGGAGGCCGATGCCGGCTTCGAAGATCCAGCCTGTACGGCCATCGGGGCCGGTGGAGGAGTTTCCGGGGGGGAAGACCCTCACGGTCTGGAGGTCGTTGAATGGATTGGCCGGAATTCCTTCCGGCAGGTAGGGCCCCCAGGGGAAGCCGGTGGTTCCGGCTGCGGCCCAGGCCCCGTTGGAGTCGGTGGCCGCGGTCAGCTGGCCGACGAAGGTGTCGGCGGACCAGGCGCCGTTCAGTTGTCCGGGCCAAGTTTCGGAATGCTGGAAGCGGTAGAAATCCGAGGCCGAGCGGATGCGCTGAAGTTGTTGGTCGACGGAGGCCAATTTGGCGTCGTCGAGGGTCACCTGGAAGACAGGGACCGCCATGGAGGCGAGAATCAGGAAAAGGGCCACAAGGACCAGGGTCTCGACCAGGCTGAATGCGCGGATTTTTTGCATGGGAGAAGGCGGGAATGCGCCGTTCTCCCTTTCGGCCGGTCTGGTCCTACTCCTTGATAGATTTCTCAACCCCTTGTGGGGAAGAAAGTTAGGGCCGCCCTTTGGGGGTCCTTAGGGCAGGAATCCGCGAGGGTTCTTCAACTTCGCAGGGAGATACTCCTCCAGGACGAAGTTCAGGCCCCATTTCGCGAAGGCTTGCTGTTCGGCCCGCACTCCCATCTTGAGCATTTGCCGGATGGCCTTTTTCCACTTGGGCTGGGCCTTGAAGAAGGGGTCGTTCTTCAGCGCATCCTTGGCCCGCTTGATGTCCACCGGAAGCAGGGGGTGAGTGGCGTCTTCGAGATCGAAGTCGATGATGTCCTGGGGGGTCACGCCAAGGTATTTCGCGTTGGGAACGCAAAACCTGCGGTTCACATGGGCCGCGGCGCCCGAACCCACCTTGAGGGTCCGATAAATGTTGCAGATTCCGTAGGGGTCGCAGTCCACGAAGGCGTAGACCGGCAATTTGAGGTCGATGGACAGGCGGCGAACGAAACGCCGCGTGGCGCGCGTGGGCACCCCCCCGGTTTCGACCAGGATGCAGTTGAAGGTGCGCCACCAGCGATGGTGGTTGAGGCGCTGAAACATGCCGCCGGTTTCGATGGCGAGCACGAAGTCGGCGGTGCTTTCGAGGCCGAGATGGTCGACCGAGGAGGGAACCGTGTAGGCCCCGGACCCCATGGATTCGCAGACCGACCGGATTTCTTCACCGGTTTCAGGATCGCGGTCGATGACGGTCAGCGGCCCCACGACCGATCCGCCGTGTTCCTCGGGGATGAAGCGGAGGGTTTCGCGGGTGACATCGCGGATGGAAAACATCCCCTCGATGTCGTCCAACACGGTGTCCGATTCGCGTTGCTCGCCGAAGCGGGCCTCGCCCCAGTTCTTGGAAACGTAGTAGGCCTCTCGCTTGGTGGCGAAGTCGTCGCCGGAAACCATTTCCTTGGCCAGCGACATCAGGCGCAGGGTCTGGGCGAAGGTCTTGACCGAGTTGACGTCGAGGGTGCGGGTCTTGAAATGGTCGCCGAGCTCGAAGTAACCTGTCTTGCGGTCGTAGGTGACATTAGCCAGCGACCTCTGCGGCATGGTCATTTCGGGAAGCGCGCCCTTGTTGGCCACTTCCAGGACCTCGGCCGCCACTTCCTGAATTCCGCAGAGGGCGACATCCTTGAGGTTGCCCTTGCCTCCGTCGTCGCGGGGAGCGGCCTTGCGGACCCGCTTGCGCCTCTTGGGGGCGGCCTTCCGGGTCGCCTTCTTCGGGGTCTTCCTGGCGGGGCTCATCCGATTTTCCTGTTGGTCTCGAGGGTTTCCTTGAGGTTGTCCACCGCCTCCTCCCTTTCCCTGGCTGTCAGCCCGAGGATTTCCTGCAAGCCGATGCCGACGTGGGGCAGGTACTGGTCGATGTAGGACCTCTTTTCAAATTCACTGGCGACCTTCTTTTCGCGCCGGATATGGGCCCCCAGCTTGCGGCCGGCCTCCTGGAGGGCGAGCTTGACCTCCTTCTGGATTTCGGGGTAGGAGGCGACGGCCTCCTTGGCCTCCGAGGTGAAGGGCACCCACACGCTTGCCATGTGAATCAGGATGACGGCGGAACCGGTCGGAATGGAGCCCTTCGACTGGGAAAGACCGTAATTCCGCCAGGAAGTGGCGGAAACGGCCTTCGTGAAGCAGCAGCCGGATTGCTGAAACAGCAGCGGAACCCGGTTCGCGAAGCGCAGAACCCGAACGGATTCGTCGGCGTTGCCGAGCAAATCTTCGGTGTCGACCTTGGCGCGCTTCTTCCTGGTCTTGGTGATGCGGCCCTCCTGGTCGACATCCAGGCGGTCGCTGCCGGGGCGGCCCCAGGCGATGCCGACCTCGATTTGAAAGGGATTCCCCCTGTAGACGGCCGGGGGCCGGGTCGACACCGTGAAGAAGTCGGCGTCGCATTCCTTCTGCAGCCCTTCGAGGATGCGTTTCTCTCCGATGGGGGAAAGGCAGGTGGTGGGCGGAGCGGAAATCTTGGTCTTTTGGATGGCCCGGTACAGGGCGTCCGCCTCTTCGCGGGCGATGCGGGTCGGGTACGACTTCTCGCCCAGCTTGGCCAGCTCGATGATTTCGAGGGCCTTCTTTCGGCCCACCCGGCAGAATTCCTCCTGCAGGAAGCCCACCAGCCAGCGCGAGTTCGTGTCGCGCAGCATCTTCATCAGTTCGCCCAGTTCAACCCCGTAGGGGTGGGGCTTGATTTCCGCCGGCTGGGCCGGAACTTCCTTGCTGGCCCGTTCGTAGACCCGGGCCTCTTCGGCGTTGGGCGGAAGGTAGCGGAGGGTGGCGTGGGGGTTCGAAACAGCGGTCTGCTTGACGTAGTCGTCCACCGAGCGGAGACCCCGTTGGTAGGTGGCCTCGAGTTCGACCTCGAAGCGGGTGCCGTGCTTGCGGTCCCAGTCGCCGAGTTCCTCCTCGCCGGTGACCAGGGGCTTGTTCTTGGTGAAATCAAGCTGGACCCCGAGGCGGATGGCCTTCCCCTTGATGGTCTTGGAGGTGATGACCACCCCCTTGCCGGTGGTCATCTGGCCGTAGAGCCCGGCGGCGGAAATCCCGATTCCCTGCTGGCCCCGGGACTGGCGACGGCTGTGAAATTTCGAACCGTAGAGCAGCTTGCCGAAGATCTTCGACATTTGTTCCTGGACGATGCCGGGGCCGTTGTCGTCGACGATCACCCGGAATCGGTCCTCTTCGAGCTGGTGAATCTCGATGCCGATGTCAGGAAGGATGCCGCCCTCTTCGCATGCGTCGAGGGAATTGTCGACGCCCTCCTTGATTGTGGTCAGGAGAGCCTTGCGGGGGTTGTCGAAGCCCAGAAGATGGCGGTTCTTGGCGAAAAACTCGGAAATCGAGATTTCCTTCTGGGCCGAGGCCATCTGCTCGGCGCTTGCGGGGGTTGGGGTGGCCATATCGGGATTCGGCGTTTGCCGGAGGGGGAGTTTGCCCTGCCTGGGCCGGAAAATCCAGTAGGAGAAGGGTTTTTCCGGCTTCGAGAGGGCCAGGATAGCCGTAAAGCCTTTTCCTCAAAGGGAAAACAATTTCCGACTTCCATCTTCATGAAAAGCAACTTCCTTGCCGATAGGGAGGCAACGCCGATTGCAAATTCCTACCCGGCGTCCTTTTCATGGCTATTCCCCGGCCCCGCACCCCTCAAGACTCCCCGCCCCGGCCCCCAAGGGTTCCTGGCGCCGCCCCGGTTTCGGAAACCGAACTTGCCGAGTGGCAGGGCCTGGTCTGGTATGTGGTCAATCGCATTACTCCGCGTTTGCCTAAAGCTGTTTCCGAAGAGGAACTTCATGCCGCGGGAATGATGGGTTTATGGAAGGCTGCCCGGTCTTATGACCCCTCCAAGGGCGCCGAATTTAAGACCTATGCCTACCACCGCATCCGTGGTGCGGTACTTGATGAACTTCGCACCTTGGACTTTTTACCCCGCTCCATTCGTCAAAAGGCCCGCCAAGCTGGGGTTGCTGCCCCGGCCATCTTGGGATTACCTACCAACGAGGACGGCTCTGAAACCCTTGCCGGAGGAGACCAGGAGCAAAGTGTAGAAAATGCTGACCTTCATCAAGCTCTGCTTCGAGAAATGGAGGAGTTGCCGGAAAAAATGCGGGCCGTCATGCACCTTTACTACCAGGAAGGAATGAAAATGCGCGCCATCGGCGAACGGCTCAGCCTAACCGAATCCCGGGTTAGCCAAATCCATTCCAACGCCGTCGCACGGCTCCGTCGTTCTTTAAATAAAGCCGGCGGAAACGAAGCTGCTGCTTGAGGCTTGTTCTTGGCCGGCCTAAACTGCATTCAATGCAGTGGGTCCATTGGATAACGGTTTTCGGTGTCGTCGTGAATTGGACGAGCGCCTCT
>DCAK01000107.1:8370-9543 GCA_002311925.1 Planctomycetes bacterium UBA1135 | reverse complement strand
CCACCTTGCGGGGGGTGGAGCGGGTCACTTGGCGGAATCAAACCACCGCGCCTACTTCGGAATTGTGGTGGCATGTTTACAACAACGCCTGGGCCGGACAGGATTCGGTTTGGCTCACCGAAGCGCGTGGTTTCGGAGACGACAAACTTCCTCGTGCTTGGGGGAACACAGAGATTGATGCTCTGGCTTTGGCCGACGGCACCTCGCTCGAATGGACCTGGGTAGCGCAAGAAAAGGCGCCTCTGGACCGCACCGTCATGCGGGTGAGTTTGCCTATCCCGGTGGAGCCTGGTGGGGAAGTCAGCGTGGAATTAAAGTTCACGGCAGTTTTGCCGCCTGCCTTTCGGCGGAGCGGTTGGGGTGACAGTGGTTACTTTCATGCGGCGCAGTGGTATCCCAAGCTAGGTGTTTTTGAGGAATCCGCCGACGGATTTGCTTGGAATTGTGAGCCCTACCACTATCTGTCTGAGTTTTACGCGGACTATGGGGACTACACCCTGAACTTAACTCTACCGGAAAAATATGCGGGCCATGTGGTGGCCACAGGCACCTTGAAAAGTGAGCTTGCCAATGCCGACGGCACGGTCACCATCGCAATGCACGCCGAAGACGTCCATGATTTTGCTTGGACTGCAGATCCCAAAGCTCTTTTGGAAAAGCGTCGCTTTTTAGAATCCGAATGGCGTGACGAGGTTGAGGAGCGCAAGGTAGCCGATGCCCTTGGCCGGAGCCTGGACGAAGTTCGGCCTCGTGATGTGGAAATGATTCTTTTGCTACAGCCGGAGCATGAGGAATATCGGGAGCGTTACTTTGAGGCTACCGCCAAGTCGCTTTATTACTTTGGTTTGTGGTACGGCGAATATCCCTACGACACAATTACTTGTGTGGACCCAGCCAATGATGCTGGCAATACCGGAGGCATGGAATACCCCCGACTATTCACCGGTGGGGTGAGCCGCGGCAACCATGAGCGGGTTTTACGTCCCGAAGGAATTACTGTGCATGAGTTCGGCCATCAATTTTGGTATGGCTTAGTGGGCAACGATGAATTTAACCACGCTTGGTTAGATGAAGGATTCACTACTTTTTCCACCAACCGAGTTTTGTCTAAAGCTTGGCCCGCTGAATTACAAACCTATCAGGTGTTGGATAGGCAGTTTCTGGGCCGTGCAC
>DCAK01000107.1:7692-8235 GCA_002311925.1 Planctomycetes bacterium UBA1135 | reverse complement strand
TGGCTACGGGAAATTCCCGTCGCCAGCTATTTGCCGGAAGTCACCAGTGACCGGACCACCGGGTTGTTGTCCATTCACGGCAAAGATTGGGGCCAAGCTTTGGCAACCCCCACTTGGAATATGGTTTCTAATCAATTGCGTCGGACCAATGCTTACTCTCGGCCGGCGCTGACTTTGGAAACCATGTCGCGGCTGATGGGGGAGGCACGGTGGATTCGTTTGATGCGGGACTGGCATGAAAGCCAACGTTTCCGCCATCCTTTGCCCGAAGAGTTCCGGGATACTTTGCTCCGCCACGGAGAGGGCGTCGGCGTAGATTGGCTGGATTTTTGGCAACAGGCTTATCACCAAAATCCGCGCATGGATTTCAAGGTGGAACGAGTTAACAATTACCCCGTTGTGGTGGATGCGCGAAACCTTGATTCAGAACAAGGGTTGGCAGATTCCATTTGGCACGTGCGGGTTGAAATTCGTCGCACCGGAGAATTCCGAGTGCCGGTAGAGGTGGACTTGCTTTACGCCGACGGGGTCCAAGAGCGCCAC
>DCAK01000107.1:7251-7535 GCA_002311925.1 Planctomycetes bacterium UBA1135 | reverse complement strand
CTTGGTAGATCCAGAACACAAACTGATGCTGGAACGAAATTGGCTGGATAACACTTGGACTTTGGATGCCGATGAAACGCGAGCATGGAATGCCAGTGTGCGGGCTCTGATTTGGGCTCAACAAGTGCTTCATTTTTATGGAGGTCGAGGATGAGTTCGGCCAACCAAGAACGCGGCGCCTTGGCGCATTTATCCAACGGCTTTCGGATTGCTTTGGCTCGGCCACGGGTGGTGATTTTTTTGGTGGGCTTGTCGATTTTCTTGGCCCTTCCGGTGGCAATGCC
>DCAK01000107.1:4782-7216 GCA_002311925.1 Planctomycetes bacterium UBA1135 | reverse complement strand
CGCTCACCGAAGCGGTGGACTTGCTGGTTTCCGCACCGCGTTGGTTGCTAGATGCATGGGCGCGGCAGGACCCCCATATGGCAAGCTCCGCTTCGGTCCTTTTGGCGCCGCTGATGCTACTGAGCAGTTTACTTGGCATACTCATCGCCGGCGGTTGGATGGCTTGTGCAAGAGAGGACAAAGGGCGGCACGCTTTGAGCGCCTTTTTTGAAGGGGGTGGTCTGTGGTTTTTCCCATTTTTTAGGGTGTGGATTCTTGGCCTATTCATTTATGCCTTCAACACTTGGTTGATTTGGGGTATGCCCGGGGATTGGGTGGTCGAACAATTCCTTCCTGACGGCAAAGCCAATCGGGCGGTTTCCGAAAACACCGGACGCTGGGTTAATCACACCCGCGAGATAGTTTTTCTACTGGCTTTACTGAAGACAGAAATATTTTTAGATTTGGCCCGTGCCAGCATGGTTGCCCGTGAACGACGCTCGGCCGTTGGCGGTTTCATTCGGGCAATTGGTCTGTGGCTACGCCGCTTTCCGAGGATTTTGCGTTTAGTTGGAGTGGGTTACGCATTGGAAGGCGGGTGGATTTTTGCCACTCTCGCCACCGTGCAATGGATGGCATGGCCGATGGTTACGTTGGTTTTTCTACTGCCGCTGGGCAGGGTGATTTGCCGTGGCGCTCGGTTAGCTGGGTTGGCTACTTTTTGTGGTGAACAAAGTCGTTTACAAATGCAAAGCCAAACTCCATTACCCACCGACCCGCCAGAGGCTTTGTTGCAAGACGGCACCGCTTGGGCGGGCGGCGAAACCGACCTGTAAGTTTCTTCCTTCACCAAGGGGAGGGATAGTTTTCCCCTACGGCGAAGTAAAATGCGTCCATGAGTGAACCCTTAAAAGGTGCGGCCGTCATCGGTCAGTCGGGCGGACCCACCGCCGTCATCAACCAATCCTTGGTGGGCTTTATTGAGGCCGCCGTCCAAGCCGAAGCCATTACCCAAGTCCTTGGCGCCCGCCATGGGGTGCAAGGCATGATGGCGGGGGATTTGGTGGACCTCGCCGCCGAAACCCCGGAGCATTTGGAAAAGGTGGCTCGGACTCCGGCCGCGGCGTTGGGTTCGGTAAGAATGAAACCCGAAGCGGACGATGTGGCCCAGATGATTAAAACCTTTAAGGCCAAAAATATTCGCTATTTCTTTTACATCGGCGGTAATGACACCGCCGAAACCGCTCATATTGTTAATCAAGTTTCTGCTCAGCAGGGTTATGACATGCGTTGTTTTCATATTCCAAAAACCATTGACAATGATTTGCGGGTGACCGACCACTGTCCTGGATTTGGTTCTGCTGCGCGGTTTGTCATGCACGCCTTTCAAGGTGATGACCGGGACAACCGTTCTCTGCGTGGGGTTAAAATCAACGTGGTCATGGGCCGTCACGCCGGTTGGCTTACTGCCGCTTCTGTATTGGGCCGGCGCAACGAAACCGATGGCCCGCATTTAGTTTATTTGCCGGAAACTGTTTTTAATCCTGAGCAATTTCTTGCCGACGTCGCGGCTGTGCATGGAAAGTACGGTCGTTGCTTGGTTGCCGTTTCTGAAGGCATTCATGATGGGTCGGGCAAACCGTTTTTGCAGGTTTATGCGGAGGAATCTGGTTCCGCTTTGGCCGGAGATACAGATAGCCACGGTAATGTCCAACTTTCCGGTACCGGCGCGCTGGGAGATGCATTGGCAAATTTGGTCAGAGGGCATTTAGGTGATATTCGGGTACGCGCCGACACTTTCGGTTATTTGCAACGTTCTTTCCCCGCCGATGCCTCCGCGGTGGATAGAGCTGAGGCCCGCATGGTAGGTCAAGCCGCAGTGGCGGCGGCCATCGGCGGGGAACATCAAAGCGGCTCCATCGCCTTACGCCGCAAAGGCGGAAGTTCTTATGAATGTGAAACTTTTGTCACCCCATTGGAAACCGTGGCCAAGCACACCAAAGACATGCCAGAAAATTTCTTGTTGGGTACCAATGGTGTGGCCGACTCCTTTTTGGATTACGCTTTGCCGTTGGTTGGTGAGTTTGAAGCCATGGCAGATTTGCACATGTACCCAACGTCTTCATGCTGAGTCTGTTTTTTGCTACGGCTTTGCAAATCCACGCCGAGGATTTCCCTGCTTGGAGTGGGCGCTTTGAGCAGCATTTTTTTCACCTTCCTTCGCCTTATGCCGACGGCAAGGACAACCGACGGGTTCGTATTGGAAATTCTGAGCCACTGGGGAGCGGGTTGGACTTTGCCTGGGCGAATGGATTGAGTTGGAATTGGGAACTAGAACTTTCCGACCGCACGGTGCAGTGGGAGGAATTGACTTTAAACGGGGAATCGTCCAACTACTTTGCTTGGGAACTGGGTTTATTCAAAGAGCCTTTGGGCTTGGACGGAGTCACTTCCG
>DCAK01000107.1:2238-4666 GCA_002311925.1 Planctomycetes bacterium UBA1135 | reverse complement strand
CGAGTGGTGTGGCGGCCTTGGAGGGAAGGTGATGGCCAAAAAGTTTTTCACTTAGGTCTTTCGGCGAGCGCGCGGCAAACCCAAGACGGCACCGTGCGATGGGATTCCACCGGGGGTCCCACCATTCTTCCTACTTTGGTGGACAGCGGGATACTTTTGGTCGATAGACTCAGCCAGCAAAATGCCGAGATCAGTTGGGCAAGCGGTTCCTTCTCCACTTCGGCAGAATGCTCAACGGTGGCGTTGGATGGCGGAGATGGTGGCAATGCCTATGCTTGGTCATGCCAAGCGGCGTGGATTTTTACCGGCGAGCATCGGCAATACCGCACCAGCAATGGGTCCTTTGGAAAAGTGGTCCCGCTCAACCCGTGGTCCGCATCTGGTCTAGGAGCTTGGGAATTGATTTGCAGAACCGACCGATTAAAACTACCGAGCCAAGGCCAAGATTCGGGTTGCGCTCGCCAAGGCATGGCATTGACTTGCTGGCTGGAATCCAATGTGCATTTGCAACTTGGCTGGGACCGCATTGTGGCCGATGGCGACGCTGCTTTCGAAGCCTGGACCCTGCGCTTAGCTTACGACTGGTAGCCCAAACTTAAAGCGCTTTGCGCGGCGAAATGATGGCGGTGCTTACCAGCAAACCGGTTACCAAGGCAATCGCTACCATCGCGACTTGGAAGGCATTTTCCAAACCTTGCAAAGCATCGCCGTCCATCAAGGCGGAAAGGGATAAAAAACCCAAACCACCGGGAACCAAAAACAACAAGCCTGGCAAGCGAGTGATGGAGGCCGGGCGGTCAGTGATCCGCGCATAAAGATTGCTACCACTGCCGACGGCCANNCCTAAAAATCCAAGCATGGACACCAAAAACACCCAAGCCAAATCTCGACGGGGAACGCGAAACAAAATGCCTATGGTGGTGGATGCCATGGGCAGGACAATCGCCAAGCTCCAAAGTGGCAGGGGGTCTACTTCGGCGGCGCCGATGGGACCGGCTAAATGTTCACCGACCCGTCGCCCAAAAGCGGTGCCAAAGCCCAGCATAAGAAATGAAAAACAAGCAGCGGAAAGTCGTGCAGTTCCGGAAACCAAATTGCGGGTGGCCAATTCCGCGATGGCCAAAGTTAAGGTAAAACCAGGTAGCAAAATGATGAGTCCGCCTAAAGTGGCTTTGTCTACTGAAACCCCATCCCAAAAGATGGAGCAGGTGGTGGCAAGTAGAGCTACCACAAAAGCGCCGAGTGGTTCAAAGAGCCGGGCGATTTGGCGATTGTGTGGGGCTGCCATGGCGAGGATCCCTAAGCCCAATCCGGTGAGGGTTGCCAAAAATATTTCTGCAAATCCACCTTCAAAAAAGCGCGCCGCGCAGCCGCTAGCTAAAGCAAAGCTCAGCAAGGTGGTCCACACCCCATAGGGAGGATTGGCTGCAATGATTTTAGGCAAGCGAATAAGGCCTTCCTGAGGGGAAGTCTTGCCGTTGGCAACTTGGTTGAAGAGTTCGTCGAGGGCCGCCAATTTGGCCAGATTGATTTCGTTCGCTTTGACTCGCTGGAGGTGGGCTGGGGCGTCCTGCTTGTGCAAATGAAAGGAGCTCAAGAAGGCGGTTGGCACGCTGAAAATCTCTCCCTGGATGTCGTAAGCCCGGGTGAGGACCTGCATGACGTCCTCTAGGCGATGAGCAGGAGCCCCATAGGTCAACAGGGCGGGGCCCAATTCGCGGCAAAAGCGAATGGCATCTTCTTGATTTTCGGCGGTTTGGGAAGGCGGCATTGCGGGGGAACCCCTTATTTTAGAGAAATAAAGGTGGAGGGGAAGTTTTTGGATTTTTTCTGTCCGCTACCTACCCAAACCGGACTGGGCTTGATGAGGACATGAGAGAGAAAGGGAATGGACGAAAGTACTGGGTCGCCGCGGTTTGGCGGCCATCGTTGGGGGACGATGGCCCCAGGCCCCGGGCGGCCCCTCCGGGGAAGCTGCCCACTGCCCAGTATTGACCCCCAGCCCTGAAATGGCCGCCTAGAGAAATTTAGGCGGCTTTTTTTGTCCGCATCCGGCTTATTCGTCACTGGACCCTTATGACGAAGAAAAACACTAACCAAGAAAATTCCCCTAAAGCCTTTAAAATAAGTGGGTTAGGAGAAAACATGGAATCTAACCCGCAAAAAAGTTGGGAAAAAAACTCATGTTCTCTTTCCGCTGGCCGCCAAGGGGTGGTCATGCCCCGCGTCCTCCTCCTCATTCCCTTCCTTTTCGGTGTTTTGTTCACCGCGGGAAACCCATTGGCTGCTTCCAGTGGAAGTGACCACGACCTCGACCATATCGCTCAAAAGGCGGATTGGATCTGTGAGGTTGAAATCTTGTCCAAAGAGGCGGTTATGTTGGCCGACGGCACCATTGAGACCCGTTTCGTGGTCTCTACGCTCACTC
>DCAK01000107.1:0-2185 GCA_002311925.1 Planctomycetes bacterium UBA1135 | reverse complement strand
CCATGAGCAGAACCGAAGAAATCCGAATTCCAGGTGGCGAAGTCGCGGGGCGCGGCATGATGCTGCCTGGGATGCCGGAATTTGAGGTTGGGGAGCGGCATATTTTGTTTTTAACCGAAAAAAATGATAAGCAATGGCGTATGCCGGTCGATTTCAGCAAAGGAACTGCCCGCGTTAGTATGAAAGCTAGTGGCGAGCAAGTAGTCATTCAAGGTGGCCACGAAGGAGCCCTTCAGGTCCAGTCCTACAACGAATATGTCCAACGCGTTTTCCAAGCCATCGGCTAAAAAGTTACTCTACTGCGGAGTGAGCTTGGTGGTGGCTTTTTGGCTAGGGGCAGGGATGGCCGATGCTTACATCCGGATTGTGGTGAACGGCAAGACTTTGAATTGGTCTTCCAACCAAATTACCTGGAATTTTCAAGCTGATGGCTTGTCCTCTATTCCAACCGAAACCTTGCAAGCAAGCCTTGAACACTCTTTTCAAAGTTGGCAAGATGTTGACCAAAGCGCCATTTCCTTTGTTCGTGGACCAGATACGACTTCCCGCAGCATTAGCGGCTCCACTCACATGGTGATGTTCGACGAAAGCAATGAGTCGGGGTGGTTTCCAACCGGTACCACGATGTTGGCGGTGACCCCAATTTCTTACCGATTATCAGACGGCCGTATTCTTGATGCCGACATTGTATTTAATGCGCGCGATTACCAATGGTCCACCGACGCAACTCCCGGTACCTTTGATGTCCAAAATGTAATGACCCATGAAGTGGGTCACTTGATTGGCTTGGACCACACCCCAATTCACGGTGGAACCATGTGGCCTTACGCCCAGGCCGGCATGTGGACCCAACGATCTTTATCTTTTGACGATGAGCTAGGCGCCGTTTCGATTGCCAAAGAAGGCAACATTTCCTTGTTGACGGGCCATGTGTTGAGGACCAATGGAAACCCTGTTCGTGGTGCTTTAGTTTGTGCAGTTTTGGTTTCCGACGGCCGCTTTGTAGCTTCCGCAGCTACGGATGGCAATGGAAAGTTTGTCATCAAGGGCTTGCCCATGACCGATTACTTTGTTTATGCCACACCCATGGAGGGGGGCATGTCCAGTGCCAATCTTTCTGGCAACCAAGTGGTGGATACTGATTTCAGTTTTTCCTTTTACGGCAGCTTTTCTAATCCCACCTCTTTTTCTGTTGCTGGTTCTACGACGACAGACATCGGAAATTTAAGCGTCCCCAATGATTCCTCCATGCGGGATAATTTCGGCGTTGCCCAAGTTTTTGAGCAAGGGGAACAAAAAATGTTTTCAGTTTTTGGTAACCAATTCGACCCCGGTGACATGGTGGCTTCCGAATTGAGTCCGTATATCGTGGTGGATAACACGATTTCTAATGCCAGCCAGGTAAACATTTTATTGACAGTAAGCCCGTCCTGCCCGCCCGGTCTTTATGATATTTTTCTTTCCGCTGAGAATGGAGAGTATGAAGCCATCCCGGGCGCCATTGAGGTAGCCGCACCTGAGCCCGAGGTCTTTGTTGTTACTCCGGATTCCGGCGAAACAGCCGGGGGTAACGAAGTTCAACTCGATGGAGCTCATTTCCAGGTTGGTGCTTGGGTCCTAGTGGGTGGCCGGGAAGCTGCTCAAGTCGCGGTTTTTGACTCCAACACGATAGGCATCGTGACTCCGCAGGGAGAACCTGGTTGGGCAAACATCCGGGTGGTGAATCCGGACGGGCGCCAACACATTCTGGAAGAGAGCTTTCTCTTTTCTTCAGTGCCGATACTGGCAGGTTTAATCCCAAAGGCTGGCCAAGCCAGTGGGGGCACCGAGGTCATGATAGTTGGCTCTGGTTTTGCTCCGGGGCTTGCGGTTTCCTTCGGCGGAGTTGCTGCATCGGTGGCGTATTTAAGTCCGAGTTTAATCCGGGTGACCACGCCGACCCACCCTTTAGGAGTGGTCGACCTGGATTTTACAAATCCGGATGGAGCTCAATCCCAAAGCCCACAACGGTTCACCTTTGTTTCTGAGCCTGACCCAAGCTTGCATTCGTTCACTCCAGATACCGCTCAAGAAGGCGGCGGCACCGATGTGCGCTTATTTGGACGAAACTTTCCCGTTGGGACCCGAATCAAATTTGGGGTCGACCCAGTGACTGGCCAAGGTGGCCATTTTGCTGCCGGTGTTC
>DCAK01000070.1:11841-12039 GCA_002311925.1 Planctomycetes bacterium UBA1135 | reverse complement strand
CGTGGCCTGCAAGTCCGAGAACGAGGTGCCGGTGGGCGAGTTCCGGACCTGGGTGAAATATGTCGAAAAGGGAACATTCCCAGAGGTTCGGCGCCACTTCACGGTGCTCCGCTGCAACCATTGCGACGAGGCTCCCTGCGTGGAAATCTGCCCGGTCAACGCCCTGGCAAAGAGGCCGGACGCCATCGTCGACCTTGA
>DCAK01000070.1:245-11620 GCA_002311925.1 Planctomycetes bacterium UBA1135 | reverse complement strand
ATCATCGCCGGCGACCTGGACGACCCCGACTCCCGCATCGCAACCCTGGTTCGCGAGGAAAAGACCTCCCAACGCAAGACCGAGAAGGGAACCAAGCCTCGCGTCTGGTATGTGGACGCCCTGGACGAGGCCCTGGAGCCCGGCCGGGCGGAGGAGCCCGATACCTGGTTGTGGTCCGACCGCAAGGCCCCTCCTCCGACGGTTCCCGGGTTCGAGCCCGACCCGGACGTCATCACCACCCTCAACGTCGACCACCCTCCCGCCTGGGGATGGCATGTCTGGGCCTACCTCCTGACCAAGAACCTGGCTGCCGGAGCCATGCTGGTTGCCCCCTTCCTGGGATGGCTGGGCGCGCGGGAAGGTCTCTGGCCCGAGGTCCTCTCCCTAGTCTTCCAGGCGGTGACCTTCTACCTCCTGGTCGCCGACCTANNCCTAGGCCGGCCCGAGAGATTCTGGCGACTTCTGCTCACTCCCAACCCTGACTCCTGGCTGGTGAAGGGAGCCTGGGTTCTGGGCGCCTTCGGGGTGTTGACCACCGCATCTCTCGGAGCCCGTTGGCTGGGCATGGACGTCCTGGCAAGCGGCCTGCGCTGGGCAACCCTCCCGGCGGCGCTGATGGCCTCGGGCTACAGCGCATTCTTGTTCGCCCAGTGCAGGGGAAGGGACCTCTGGATTCATCCGGGTCTTTTCCTCACGCTGACCGCCCGAGCAGTCCTGCTCGGAATTCTTGCCGCAGCGGCGGCTACCGGCGGCGTTTCCACCCCCCTGGCCGGAGCCCTGCTCGCCGCCCTGGCCCTGAACGCCGGCCTGCTCTTCCATGAAAGACGGGCCGTCCTCGGAACGGACGAGGGACGCCGGGCCCATGCCCTCCTGATGGCAAAGCCGGGGCCCAACTTCCTCCTCGCCGCCCTGGTTGCAACCCTCTGGATTCCCGCCGCGGTCCTTGCCCTGCCGGGCTTGGGCATCCCGGCACTGGCCGTCCAGGTTTCCTGCCTCCTGGTCGCAGCCGCAATGCTGGCGATGGAACGCGACTGGATTCGGGCCGGCCAGGAAGTGCCGATTTCATGACCCCCCCACCCCCCGACAAGAGCAGGAACCTCGCCCCGTCAGGCGAAGCCTGGCAACAAACGCCGCTGAAGTCCTTCCCACCGCTGGAGCAGTGGGACGACTGGCGGGAATACGACCCGACGGCCTGGCCCCGCAAGGTCGAGCGCCGGTACCGCCTCGTCCCCACGGTCTGCTTCAACTGCGAAGCCGCCTGCGGCTTGGTGGCGTATGTGGACCAGGAGACCGGAAAGGTTCAGAAATTCGAGGGCAACCCACACCACCCGGGCTCCCGCGGCCGCAACTGCGCAAAGGGCCCCGCGACCCTCAACCAGATTGAGGACACGGGCCGCATCCTCTACCCCCTCAAGCGGACGGGCCCCAGGGGAGAGGGAAAATTCGAACGAACCACCTGGGACGAAGTCATCACCACCCTTTCAGGCCGAATCCGCAAGGCTCTCGAAGAAGACCGGCGCACCGAGGTGATGTATCACGTGGGCCGTCCCGGCCACGACGGCTACATGCATAGGGTGCTCCAGGCCTGGGGAGTGGACGGTCACAACAGCCACACCAATGTCTGTTCGGCTGCCGCCCGCCTCGGTTACACGCTTTGGTCGGGAAGCGACAGGCCCTCGCCTGACTACGCCCGGGCCAAGTTCATCCTGCTCATCTCCGCGCACCTTGAAGCCGGGCATTACTTCAATCCCCACGCCCAACGCATCATGGAAGCCAAGGCGGCCGGGGCGAAAATCGCCACCCTGGACATCCGCCTGTCCAACACAGCCTCGATGAGCGACTGGTGGGTGGCTCCCCACCCGGGGAGCGAGGCGGCATTGTTGCTGGGGTTCGCCAAGGTCATCATGGACGAGGGCCTTGAGGACCGGGATTTCCTGAAGCGATGGACCAACTGGGAAGCCTGGCTGGAAGCCCGGCATCCCGATGCCGGAGGGGACTTCGAGGCCTTCCTGCGCCTTCTTCGAGAAGAATACGCCGAGTGGACCCCCGAGCGAACCGCGGAAGAATGCGGCGTGGACCCGGAAACGGTTATTGAAATCGGCAGGGCCATCGGCAAGGCCCGGGGGGCTTTCGCCTCGCATGTCTGGCGGAGCGCCGCGTCGGGAAACCGCGGTGGCTGGCAGGTTTCCCGCTGTCTCCAGTTCCTGACCGTCCTGACGGGCTCGGTCGGCACCCCCGGGGGCACCAATCTACATTCCGACAACAAGTTCGTTCCGGCCCCCTTTCTAAAACCGCCTCCCCAGAAGGTCTGGAACGACCTTCTCTTTCCCCACGAGTGGCCCCTGTCCCACCACGAACTTTCCTTCCTGCTTCCCCACCTGGTGGCGGAGGGGCGCGGGAAAATCGACACCTACTTCACCCGGGTCTTCAACCCGGTCTGGACCTTTCCCGACGGATTCAGCTGGATGGAGATGCTGGCGGACGAGGAAAAAGTTGGATTGCATGTCGCACTGACTCCCGTCTGGAGCGAAACCGCGCTTTTCGCCGACTATGTCCTTCCCATGGGCCTGGCCTCTGAACGCCACGACCTGATGAGCCAGGAAACCCACGCCGGGAGTTGGATCGCCTTCCGCCAGCCGGTGCTTCGCCGGGCCAGCGAAATGGCGGGCGAAACCACCGAATGGACCTGGGAAACCAATCCCGGCGAGGTGTGGGAGGAGGACGAGTTCTGGATCGCCCTTTCCTGGGCTGTGGATCCGGACGGAAGCCTCGGCGTGCGGAAGTGGTTTGAATCGCCCTATCGCCCCGGGGAACGCATCACGGTGGACGAGTACTACCGCTGGATTTTTGAAAACAGCGTTCCCGGATTGCCGGAGGCGGCCGAAGCCGAGGGAATGACCCCGCTCGAGTTCATGCGGCAACGGGGAGCGTTTGAAGTAAAGGTCGACCCGGAACCTGTGTATCTCAAAAGCGGGTTTACCACTCCTTCGAAAAAATTGGAAATCTTCTCCCCCACCATGGAGGAATGGGGATTCGGGGAGCAAACCGTTCCCGGCTACATCCGCAGCCATGTTCATCCGAAGGAATTGAACCGGGATGAGGGGGAATTCGTCCTGGTGCCCACCTTCCGCCTTCCCACTCTCATCCACTCCCGGTCGGCCAACGCCAAGTGGCTCGCCGAACTTTCCAACACCAACCCTGTCTGGATTCACCCGGACGACGCCGGACCCTTGGGGGTTGAGACCGGTGACCTGCTCCGCATCACCTCCCGAATCGGCCATTTCGTCAACAAGGCCTGGGTCACAGAGGGCATACGCCCCGGGGTGGTCGCCTGCTCGCACCACCTGGGGCGCTGGAGGTCCGGCCCCGACACCCCCGGCACCGACAAGTGGGCGGCAGCCCCCGTGCAACTGGAAAATTCCGGAGACGGAAAATGGAAGATGCGTCGAATTGGCGACATTCAACCCTTCGAATCATCCGACCCGGATTCCCGTCGAGTCTGGTGGACCGACGGAGGGGTGCACCAGAACCTCATTTTCCCGGTCCAGCCGGACCCGATCTCAGGAATGCACTGCTGGCACCAGAAGGTCACCGTGGCTCCAGCCCAACCCGACGACCGGTACGGGGATGTCGAGGTCGACACCCGGAAAGCCGCCGAAGTCTGGAAGGAGTGGCGCGCGCTCGCTCCGCATGGACCCGAAGGGGTCGGCGGCCTGCGCCGACCCCTTCACATGGCCCGGGCCGTCCGCCCCTCGGACGATGCCTACCGGACGGAAGGGAACTGAATCGCGACCAGGCCCTGTCTCGCCGAAGTTATTGGACGGTCAACGCCAGAACGTTACTCGCCAGGCCTTGCTGGGCGGATTGCACCCATACATCGATTCCTGCGGCAGCCGCCGGAATCGGCAAGCTCCACGAAGTGGCGCCATTGGAATCCGTAAGTTTCATCCCACCGGCCTGCCTGGGAGAATCCAAGCCCAATGTCACGCCAAGGCCGGGTATCGGTGTCGAACCCGCCCCCGTGACGCTGTAACCCAGGAAAGTGGGGCTTGTGGGATTGGCCCCGGTCACGCTCACGGTGGAAACTTGACCTGAGGTGAGTCCTGGGGTGGAAATTTGGAAACCACCCATGTGCCCGCCATCATTCCCGTACAACTTCAATTGGAAGAGGTTGAAGGTCCCGGTGGTCCCTGAATCCCGGTCGCTGATGTTCACCACCCAATCTCCCCGTGAATCCTCATCCCAGTGGCGGATCGAAGTGAACAAGTAGTTGTTGAGATTGTTCTGGGTGCTTCCTCCGGTCTTGGCCACGACCGAAATCGTTCCCGCCGGGGAAGTCACCGCGATGCGAAGGTCTCCCAGAGTGTTGTGGTCGACATCCATCACCAATTCCACATGCTCGACCTTGAAATCGGTGTCCACGGTCACGGTCTTCGTGATTCCGGTGTTGCTGTTGTCCGGAATGGATTGGTTGACCGAAACATTGCCCGAAGTCCACTCCTGAACCGGACTCACGTTCGTCCAGCTGGACGCCAAAAGGCAAGCTTCGTAAACGTCAATCGCGCCGAATCCGTAGTAGTAGTTGATGTCGTGGCCGGCCCCGTTGAGGACCCAGCGGTTGTCGGTGGAGTCGATTTTTCGGGAGGAATGAGCGAGAACATGCTGAACATCGCGCCATCCGAGATTCGGATTGGCGTCCAGAATGAGGGCGACCGCTCCGGCTCCCAGGGGACTTGCCGAGGATGTGCCACCGAAATTGCTTGTGTAACTGCTTCCTGAATAAGTCGTGTAGATGCCGCGGTTGTTCCCATCCGACTGGGTGACCACGAACATGGAGGAACCCTGTTCGTTGTAATAGGATCGCGTGTCCTGGTCGCCCACCGCGCCAACGGCGATCGTGTAACGGCTGGCCGCGTAGGGGTCGTATTCGACCCGATCACCGAGCCCTCCGTTCCCGGCAGCCCAGGTAAAGATTTCGCCAAGGCCTCCCCTCCCGGTTGAGGTGCTGTCCCGCAAGGCATTGCGCTCGGTCGTGGAGAAGGTGTGGAAGTCTCCGTTGTCGGATGGGCCCCACGAATTTGATTTCACATCGTTGAGATCGTTGCGGTACTTGAAGGCGGATGCCGTCCGGGAAGAACTGCCTGCCAACTGCTCGGACCATTGGGCGTCAAAGGCAAGCCCGACCCCGCCACGGCCGTTGTCGTTGTCAGCGGCTGCAACTCCGGCACAAGCGGTGCCGTGGCCGGAGGTGCCGGCATTCTCGCTTGCGGCTGAGTTGAAATTGGCGCTCAAATCGGGGTGACTGTCCTGGACCCCCCATTCGAGAATTCCGACCACGGAGCCGTTTCCAGTCCATCCCGCCGTCCATGCAGGCTCGGCATTGATGTCGGCGGCCTGGTTGGAGGTGTTTCGGAGGTGCCACTGCTGCCCGAACTGAGGGTCGGAGGGCAGATAACGAAGAAACTTGGGACGGTCGGCATCCAGATAGGCCATGCCTTCCCCGAAAAGAGCTTCGAGCGCGAGGGCCATTTCGACGGCTCGACGGATTGTCGGCAATTCGACGAGGGAAAATCCCTCGACCTCATGGAAAGGGTCAAGGATTGCATCGGCATCCACGCTCCGGGAAAATTCCGTCAGAAGGGCGAAGTCCGGGGTTTCCACGACCACCCTGGAATGAAGGAGAAAACCAGGCGTGGGAGGACCCGGGGCGCCTTCCTTTCCCTCGCGCTCGAGGTCGGGCTTGGAGGCCGGGCTGGAAGAAGCATCAGGATTGAGGACCAGGAAAGCTTCGTGGACGCCTTCACCCGCCGGAAAGACCAAGAATTCCTGGGCCGTGGGCTGCTGAAAGGTGGTTGTTGGCGCCAGTAGGAAAGGAAGAAGGATGAACATGGGCATTGCGAGGACGGTACGAAAGGAGGAGGGGTTCCAGGAACTCCTCCTCCTTTCTCAAGTTGAGTCTACTACTGAACGGTGGCTTCCACCGGGTTGGACAGGACCCCGAAACCGCTGGCGATGCGGACAGCCTGAATCCAAACGGCTATTCCAGAGGTTCCTGTGGGAACAATGACCTGGAGGGAAGCTTCACCCGAGGCGTTCGCGGCCACGATGCCGGCAGTCTTGACGGGAGGGGAGAGACTCAAGTTGCCCCAAGGGCTTGAGGTTGGTCCGCCACCGGTCAGGGAGTATCCAAAACCAACGGTCGCGCCCGAGGTCGCGCCGGACACATCCAGGGAGCCCGTCTGGCCCGCCACCAGGTCGGAAACCTGGAGGAAGGGGGCGATGGGCCGTGTGACGGATGCCCATGTCTTGCCGATGCGGATTTCATCCAAGGAAACCATCGAGTCCCCTCCGGATGCTGCAATGACGAGGGAATCCAAAATCGACGAGGAATGGAAAAGGTCGCTCTCCACGGTCCATTGATTGGCCCCGGTTCCCTCCCCGGAATAATTGATGTCGTCGGCCGGAACCGAATCCCCGGAACTGAAGACCTTCAGGTTGACCCTGTCTTCCCCGGGAATGCTGTGGCCGGTTCCGGGGACTTCCACGACGGCGAGGTAGACCTCGTTGTCGTAGTGATCGTTCCAGTGGCCTCCACCCCCGTCCCCTTCGTAAAAGTGAACGCGGTCCTGGCCATTGCCGAGGTTGTTCGGCTGACCAGGAGCCCAGTCGATGTAGGTCACGGCTTCGCCGCTGGTCCATTCCCACTGGTTCTCGACCGCAATGTCATTGAGCCCATGCCAAACCCTGCGTTCGGCGCCGCCCTCGAGGACGAAGTTGTCGTACAGCCAGGCGTTCTCGGCCGCATCGTTCACGGTTGCAAGATGCCCGCCAAGGGAAACTCCGGCTGCCTCCGCGTCATCCCAGAGTCTCGGGGAAAGGAGGTGATAGGTGTTTCCGGTCGCGGGATTCTCCACGGTCTTGATGATTCCGGTTGCATCCGGAGCCCCGTTCACCCGAACCACGATGAAGTAGCTCGAACCCGAGTTCGCGGAGCCGACTCCCGAGTCGGGGACCTGCCCTCCCGCCCCCCATGCCGTGGAGGCACTCCAACCAAACTGGGCCTCGACCTGTCCGCCAGAAGCGAGACCGACTGAAAGGCTGCTCGGAGTCGTCCCTGTGTCATCGCGACGGACACGCATGCTCATGTACCAGAATCCGTCCCTGTCCATGGGGAAGGAACGGTTCAAGCTCCGGGATGCACTTCCAACACCCGAAATCAGGGCCCTTCCGCCCTCGGCAAACAGGCCCGCACCATCAGCGGGGTTGGAACCGAGGCTCGGATTCTTCACCTCTACGGTGGAATCCGCCGTCCAGGGGCCACCCCAGCCGTCACCCCCGTCGTTTCCGTCCAGGGGTTGATCGACGGTGTAGACGAAGGCCTCCAGGGACTCGAGGTCGCTCTGGCCACCGACGCCGACTTCGAGCAATCCTTCGTAGGCGTTGACGAGGCCGTGCCCGTAGGTAATCGGGTCGCCCATGGAGGTGCAGGTGTCGTAGAGGGCTTGCTGGACATCGTCCGCGGACAGGCCCGGGTTGGCAGACCACATCAGGGCCAAGGTGCCGTTGGTCAGCGGAGTCGAGAAGCTTGTCCCGCTCACGGCGCTGTACCCTCCCCCGTTCTGTGTGGACATGATGCTTTCACCAGGAGCGAAAACGTCGACTCCGAGACCGTAGCTGGACCATGAAGTCTTGTTGTCACTGGGGTTGGTCGCTCCGCACACCACGATGTCGGGCCAATCCCAACTGCTGTGGTTGGTCCCGGAATTGCCTGCGGCCCAGCAAACGATGCCACCCAGCGCCTTGACGCTGGTTCCGGTTGTCCCCACCGACGGGGTCTCCACGCCGCTGTAGGAGCAGGACATCGTCCGGGCTCCGTTCTGCACGGCCCACAGGCAACCGCCCGTAAGGGCGGAAAGGTAGGCCGAGCCGTTCGCACTGTTGCTGGCCCGGATGGGAAGCAAGCTGACCTCCCAGCACATGCCTGCGACTCCCTTGCCGTTGTTCCCGATGGCGCCCACGCATCCGTGGCACCAGGTTCCGTGACCATTGATGTCTTCAATGTCTCCACCTTGGGCCTCGGTCAAGCCGTCTTCCGAGTTGTAACCCGGCAGCAGGCGGGCGGCGAGGTCTTCATGGTCGGTGTCGACCCCCGTGTCGATGACCGCGGCGATATGTCCCAGGTCACCGGTGTGGAGGTCCCATGCATCCTCGGAGAACATGTTCTGGTGATGCCACTGCTGGTTGTAGAGGGGGTCGTTGGGAACGTTTCCCACCGGGTAACAGATCCAGTCGGGGTGCACGTAGTGGTAATCCCCGGTGGCAAGAAGGGCGGCCCCGAACTGGTTGGGGTCTTCGCCCTGCAGGTCGACGACGACCTCGCCGTTGAGCTCGAGTTCCTTCACTACCCGGTCTGATACCCGGGCAAACGAGGCTTCCCTTCGGGAGACGGCCTCGGACCTGCTCAGTCCCATTTCCATGAATTCGTCGAGGGGCCATGGCCGCACAATCATGCGGTCCGAAAATTCCAATTCACCGGGTTTTTCTATGTAGAGGGTGGAAGGGTCCTGCTGGAGAGGGAAAAGGAGGGGAAGAAAGGCGAGGAAATTCACGGTCAGGTCGGGGTGTTGAGGAGGGGAATGAGGTCTACTGGACGGTCAAGGCCCAGGCATTGGTAAGGCGTGTTGCGAGGGGAAGGATTTCAACCGACTGGGTCCAGACGGGAATCCCCGCGGTCCAAGGAGGAACATGAACCAGGCGAGAAGCTTGCCCCGAGGAATTCACGGGGACGATCGCAATTTCTCGAATGGGATGGGAGAGACTGAGGCCGCCGTAGGTGTTGTGCCATGTAGGGCCAGCTCCGGTCAGCGAGTAGAGGAAAGCCACGGAACTGGAGGAGCCGGCTCCGCTTACGAGAAGAGTGCAATCCTCGCCTGCGACCAGGTTGATGACTTCGTACCAGAAAGCAACGCTGTCCCGCCAATCCTCGGCAATGGGATGGGTGTTCTGCAAGGTTNNAAGGTTTTCCAGTTCTCGGCTGACCCGGACTGGCCCTCTGGGATGCCCATGACCTGGCCTTGGTAAGTCACGTTGGGATTGGAGAAGTAATTGATGCTCGCCCCGGGAGCGTAGGCCATGACGGTTCTCCAAACCGGATTGGCCGTGGTTCGATATCCGAAGGAATAGGAATAGGCTCCGCTACTGGCATTCTGCCTGTCGTGGGAGCAGCCGAGATTGTGCCCGAGCTCGTGCGAAAGGGTGTTCCCCGACAAGCAGCCGACCGCGGTAACACTGAAGGCCCATTGGGCGAAGGAGGAACCAGGATTAGTCATCAGGTAGGCGATGCCGCAGTACGAGCCGTTCCCCAGGATGAGTTCGGCCACCATGTCGGCCCCGTGCTGATTCCGGAGGGAGTGGACATTGTCGATATGCCCGTCAGAGGTCCGCTGGAGACGACGTAGTTCGGTGTTGAAGTTCCCGTTTTCGTTGTAGCCGGAGAGTTTTTCCACATGGACCAACCGGATACGACCGTCCACCAGGCTGTTCTCGTAGCCTCGATTGATGGAGGCAACTTCCAGGTTGATGAAGGACTCCAACGAGGACGAACCCCCGTACCAGGCGTTGCTGGCCGCCGGGGTATAGACGACCATCAAGTCGACCCAAGGACTGCTTCCTCCGGATGATGCGGGCCTTGACGAAGAGGCCGGAAGAAGCGGAGCTTGGGAGGGTCCGTTCCCGCATGAAGGAAGCAGGCCGGCGTCCCTCTCGCAAACCTCATGAATCCCCCCGCGGTCAAGCAATGTGAACCATCGGTCCCCCGCCACGATGCGACCGGAAAGGCTTCCACGGAGAAGGGAAAGAGTGACCTCGCTTCCAGGAATGCCTTCCAGAACTCCCTGCCAGGTGCGTCCGCCCGCCCAGGCTTGCAGAGGAGGGTTCAACCTAGCCACGCTCTTCAACCCAGGAAGCGAGAAGCCGACGCGGAGAGCTTCATTTCCGGCCAGGAGGTCCAATGCGGGCCTTATCCCCGAGCGAGCAAGGGTCCCTGGAAGGGATTCCGTTGGCAGGACGTCGCCAAGAAGAGCTGGCTCAAAAAGGGCTGGAGGGTCCGGTTCCTGAGCGGAAAAAAATCCAAGCGAACTGAGGATGAGGGAAGAAAACACCTCTACCAGCCTAACAGAGATTTTTCTAGCGGAAAGTCGCGGAAAGCGCGTTCGAGAATCTCTTCTCGTTCACTCGGTGCCCGGGCAGCGGTTGAACCTCGATAGCCTGGCTGAAAAAATCCATTCCCACCATGTGGGAGGGAATGCGCCAGCCTTTCAGGGCTACCCCATTGGAATCCGCAAGTTGCTTGTCGAGAAAGATGAACGGTTGAGAAAGTTCAATGACCCCAAAGGGCAGATCCACCGGCCCGAACCCGTCCAGAGAACCCAGGAAATAAACCAAGCTCCCCGGTTTGCAACCGTTCACGGTGAGGGTGGCGATTCCTCCTGCGCGGATACCAATGACCGAATAATTCGGAGCTTCGCGGATGGCCAGTGAATGGGAACGGCCCGCAGCGATGCGAACGAAGCCACCGCCTTCCGGAGGAACATCCAGGCCCCAATCGGAGCGGCCCCAGGCAGCAATGGTGCCATCCGATCGGAGAGCCGCGCTGTGATAACGGCCCGCGGAAATATCGACATAGTCGTTTCCGGGAGGAACCTGGTCCTGGCCGTGGAAGTAGGCCCCCCATCCAACCAGGCTGCCATCGGATTTCAAGGCGATGGAATGAACCCCTCCGGCAGCGACCTTGACGAAATCATTGCCCGAGGGAGGAATGCTTTGCCCGAAGTCGTTTCTTCCCCATGCGACCATGCTTCCATCCGGGCGAAGGGCAAGGTTGTGGTAGTAACCCACCGAGAGTTTGACGAAACCCGTTTCAGAGGGACCGTTGCATTGGCCGTAGTTGTCGTTGCGGCCCCAGCAGGCGATGGAGCCGTCCAGGCGCATCCCGGCGGCGTGGGAATAACCGGCACCGATTTTGGTGAATTGGTCGCTGGCTGGAGCGTCGCACTGGCCGTAATTGTTTCGGCCAAAGCCCACCACGGAGCGGTCGTCCGCCAAGGCGAGAGAAAACCAGTTTCCACAAGCAACGCGCCGGAAACCCGTACCTGGGGGCGCGTCGGCTTGCCCGTCTTCATTGCGGCCCCAAGCAGCGACCTCTCCATTGAGCCGCAATCCAAGGGAGTGATAACCCTTCGAGGAGACCATCACGAAATCCCGTTGCGGAGGATTGTCCAACTGACCCCAAGCATTGGCCCATCCTTCTCCCCATCCCACCACCTGACCAGTAGGTTCCGCTTGGGCGTAAAGCGACCCCGCCATGACCAAGCCGG
>DCAK01000070.1:0-169 GCA_002311925.1 Planctomycetes bacterium UBA1135 | reverse complement strand
GGAAAGCGCCCCCGCCATGACCAAGCCGGTCAGGGCGAGGCTCAAGGGGAGTTGGAGGCGGAAGAAAAGGAAATGCATCAACAGGGGATGAGAGCGCCGACAGACTGTCCAAGAGTATCACAGGAAAAGGCCTTGAACCTCCTGGTTGGAGCCAGAGACGAGATTTGAA
>DCAK01000014.1 GCA_002311925.1 Planctomycetes bacterium UBA1135 | reverse complement strand
ATAAAGCCCTGCAAGGAGACAAGATCCGAGGAAAAGAGGGATGAGAAAATCCAAACGATTGGAGCCTCGGGAAAGAAGTGCCCCCAAAGGGAGAAAGATGATTGGCCAGAGGCCCGAAACTCTTTCCCAGCCCGAAGCTCGGTCGCTTGCGTAAAGAACTGTGCAAGCTCAGACAAGGACCAGCAGAAGAGAAGAAAGGAGCCAAGGCTNNGTTTGGTCTTGGGATTGTTTTGTGGTGCTCTCTCTCCCTTCTCCTCCCGTTCATCCGGGCTCGAGCTGCACACAATCAAGCTTTCGTCCTGGGGGTTGTTGCTTGGCTGATTCACGCCGGCACGAGCGCCACGGATACACCGACATTCCAATCGGTTCGCCTTGCCGCCNNATGGCTGCGGCAGCAAAGAAGAAGGACGAAAACCTCAAGGAATTCGAAACGCTAATGGAGAGGATATTGGGAGGGGATTTCAATCGGGACTTGCCGCTTGTGCTGGACGAGGGTGAATTTTTCTGACGGATAGGCCGAGGATACTAACCCCATTCCGGGCCATTTACTTAGGCTCGTTAGGATTAAATCCATGGCTTATCTCCTACCGTTCCTGGTCGGCATTCTGCTGCAAGCTGTCCCCGGTGGCCATGAAAGTCCCCCACGCCAAGCCAAGGTCCTGATGGTGGGTTGGGACGGGGTCCGGGCGGATTGTCTCGGGCCGGCGCGGACGCCGGTGTTGGACCGGTTGGCCGAAGCGGGGACGCTGACCCTGGATGCCTGGACCGGGCCGCGGACCGTGAGCGGGCCTTCCTGGACCTCCATCCTGACAGGGGTCTGGCCGGGGAAACACGGGGTGATGGACAACTCCTTCAAGGGGATGTCGCTGGAAGCCCACCCGACGGTTTTCGCCCGTCTGGCCTTCGAGAGGGAATCGGTCGCCACCGCCTGCATCGCCCAGTGGGGACCCATCCATGACCGTCTCGGGGGAACGGCCACCTGGTCGGCGGACGCCGAGGATGGGGATGATGTCGCCCGCCGGGCCGTCGAGGTCCTGGAGAAACACGACCCCGACCTGGTCTTTCTCCATTTCGACGGGGCCGATGGGGCTGGCCACGGCTCGGGCTATTCGGAGGACAATCCCGCCTACCTGCAGGCCATCGAGAGGGCGGACCGGAACCTTGGCAAGGTGCTTGAAGCCATCGCCGCTCGCCCACACGCGGAATTTGAAGACTGGTTGGTCCTGGTGACCACCGACCACGGAGGGACGGGCACCGGGCATGGTCAGGACATCCTCGAACATCGCCAATCCTTCATCCTGGCTTCGGGGCGCTCGGTCGGCGAGCGGACCTTTCGGCCCCAAGCCCGCATCGTGGACCTGGTCCCCACCGCGCTCGCCCACCTGGGGCTCGACCCCGAGCCGGATTGGGGTTTGGACGGTTTGGTGTTGGGCACCCAATCGGTCGCCAAGGACGCGCGCATGGATTGGTGGAGGGAAGCCCGATTCGGGCTCTTTCTTCACTGGGGCCTCTACTCCATTCCCGCCGGCGAATGGAACGGCGGCACCGGGCATGCCGAATGGATTCGCACCACAGCCCGCATCCCACGCGAAACCTATTCCGATTTTCAGTCCCGATTCAATCCTGTCGAGTTCGACGCTGATGCCTGGGTGTTGATGGCCAAGGCCGCCGGCATGCGCTACATCGTTATCACTTCCAAGCACCATGACGGGTTCGCGCTGTTCGATTCGGCCCATACCGATTGGGATGTGATGGGGTCGCCCTTCAAGCGCGACATCCTGGCGGAATTGGCCGCCGCATGTCGCCGCCATGGCCTGCGGATGTGCTGGTACCACTCCATCATGGATTGGAATCATCCCGACTACCTTCCCCGGCGGGGATGGGAAAAGGCCGACAGACCGGCCGAAGGGGCGGTGTTTTCGCGATTCCTGGACCACCTCCATCGCCAGGTCCGCGAGCTCCTCACCCAGTACGGCGACATCGGCATCATGTGGTTCGACGGGGAATGGGAATCCACCTGGACCCACGAGATGGGCATGAAACTGGACGACCTTGTGCGCAGCCTTCAGCCCCGCGCCATCGTCAACAACCGGGTGGACAAGGGGCGCGCGGGCATGGCGGGCATGACGACCGATGATCGTTTCCGGGGGGACTACGGCACTCCCGAGCAGGAGGTCCCGGCGACCGGGTTTCCCGGAGTGGACTGGGAATCGTGCATCACGATGAACCGCTACTGGGGATGGAACCAGGCCGACACGCAGTGGAAATCGACCACCCACCTGGTCCGGATGCTGGTGGACATCGCATCCAAGGGCGGCAACCTCCTCCTCAATGTCGGCCCCAAGGCTGACGGGACCTTCCCCGAAGCCAGCGTCGAGCGGTTGCGCGAAATGGGGGAATGGATGGACGTCCACGGAGAATCCATTCACGGCACCCAGGCGAGCCCCTTTGAAAATCTCTTATGGGGGCGTTGCACATCCAAGCCGGGAGCCCGCCGCAGCATGCTCTATTTTCATGTGTTCGATTGGCCCGAGGATGGGGTCTTGGAAATCCCAGGTCTCGCCAACACGGTGCTCGAAGCCAGGCTTCTTTCCGGAGAGGGGCGCGACCTCCGTTTCGAGGGAACTTCCGGCGCCTTGCGGATCTTCATTCCCCGGAAGGCCCCCGACTCTTGGTGCCCGGTCATCGCCGTGGAATTGGATGGCAGCCCCGTGGTCTTCGCCCCACCCAGCATCACGGCCGCCTCCTCCCGCTTCGTTTCTTCCCTACCGGTGACGCTCACGACCCCAACCCATGGCGCTGAAATCCGCTTCACCCTGGACGGCCGCCTTCCCGGGCCCGATTCTCCTCTCTACAGCGGACCTCTCGAATTGAAGGCCACCGCCACCCTCAAGGCGGCGACCTTTTTCCGCGGTCGGGCGGTGAGCCCGATAGTCGAATCCAATTTCGAAAAAGTGGCCCCCTGGCCCGACACCAGGGCCGACTGGATGCTGGACGGTGGTCGCCAAGGCCTGCGGCGGGGGACCCTTCGCGGGACATGGGATGCGTTGCCTTCGCCGGAATCGTCCAACCTTGAAAGCTCGGCCTTCATTCAGGACCTCGGCCTCCCTTCCGGCCCCGCGGCTGAAAACATCTTTCATCGGTTCGAGGGTTGGATTGTGGTTCCCGAAGAAGGGCTCTGGCTGTTCGAGCTGACTTCCGACGACGGCTCGCGGCTTTGGCTTGACGAGGTCCTGGTCGTGGACCACGACGGGCTCCACGGGGCTTCGTCCAAGCAGGGGGACGCTCCTCTCCAGGCGGGCCTCCACCATCTGCGCGTGGATTGGTTCAACAAGACCGGCGGCGCCGAACTCGCCCTCCGTGTTGCCCGCCCCGGCGAAGCCTTCCAACCCGTCCCTCCGGGCTGGCTTCTCCACGAGCAGTAAGCGAGGGAAGGGGGCGGTGTGCTCCCCGAAAGGAGAATTTTCAGTTAAGGTCGGGTTGCAATGAAACTGCGGGCCTCAATCCCCTCGCTTCTGCTCCCAGCCTTGGCCCTCTCCGGCGGCATGCTTGTCGCATCCGGTGAAAAATCGGTCGACCCGGTCAGAAGGGCCAACGCGCTGGCTTCTTCACCCGGGAGCTTCCGTTTCGTGGTCGTGGGGGATACCCAGGATGACGGGACCACGGGTGGCGGCATCAACGACAACATGTGGCCCCAAATGGCCAACGACATGAATGCCTTGTCTCCGTCCTTTGCCCTTTTTTGCGGCGACCTCATCAGTGGAAGCGGAACCATGAGCACCACTCTTGCTCAATGGCAGGACTGGGACACGGCCACCGCAGGCCTCGTCTGCCCTCGGTTCATGACGCCTGGAAACCACGACATGTATTCGGGTTCGGGGTCCTTTTCCGCTTGGGCTTCCCAATTTCCTTGGCTTCCTACCTCGAACAGTCCAACCGGAGAGGAAGGGTGCACCTATTGGTTCGATGCGGGCAATACCCGCATCATCAGCATCGCCACCGACTTCGAGACGGGCGGAGGAGCCCCGAACCAAGCTTGGCTAGAGGGGGTCCTCGCCCAGAGCGGGAACATGGAAAACATTTTCGTTTTCACCCATAGACCCGTCATGTTCAACCAGACCGAGCCCTGCGGGAACACAGCTGGCCCCTTCTGGCAGTCCTTGGTGCAGAATGATGTGACTGGATTTTTTTCCGGCCACTGGCATCGCTACCAACCTGACCGATTGGGGAATGGAGGGGGCACTTGGGAGACCGTTATCGGCACCGGGGGAGGTTGGCAAGGATTCGACCCTATTCGGCCCTACCAGCAGATTCCTGGGTTCCTTCTCGTGGAAGTAGAT
>DCAK01000089.1:8439-11774 GCA_002311925.1 Planctomycetes bacterium UBA1135 | reverse complement strand
GGTGGGCGGCAGCTGATTTCCCGAGCCCAATAGATCGAGGGTCACTGGGCCCAAGGAGGCTGGCCACTCCTTCCATGCACCAAGCCCGAGCGAGATTGAGTCCAGCTAAGTGGACAATTTGGCCATCGGTAACATCTGAAACTTCGGCCGGCCTGAAATCGGGAAGGCCAAAGTCTGACAACCAGGCCTCGAATTCAGCTGGGGCCAGCACCCGCCGCATCAGGTCGATTTCTTCAAGGCCCGGGGAGAGGAAATCCTGGCCGCTTGGTTCAAAGGCCCACGGCCAGTTTCGGTCCCTGCCGTACCAAGCTCGGGCCCGGGCGCACACCATGTCGGCGAGTTTTTCATCTCCCACTCCATGGGCGTAATCAAAGACATGGGTTAGAGCGAAGGCGGTGTTTTGATGAACACCAGTGCGAATCGGCCAAGTGAGGAGTGGCAGGTAGGACTGAATGGCCCCGGAAAGGTGAGCTTCCAAAGGTCTGCAAGCGGCACGCCACCTGCGTGCATCAGGATCATCCCAATCGGTCAATTCCAAGCACAGGCGCAGATACCAGGCCCACCCATACATCCGTTCAAAATTCCGATTGTGCTTTTTGGAGAAATAGTCAAGTTCCGCCTGGAGATGGGCCTCGGTGAGGTGGAGGTTCAAAACGGAGCGAATTTCCTCAGCGCTCTCCTCCCCCACAAGACCTTTCCTTAGAAGCCGAACAAGCATCCAATGCCCATGGACCGAGGAGTGCCAATCGAAACTTCCAAAAAAGGCTGGGTGCATGGCCTTCGGGGGGAGGGCGTCCTCCGGCCCGGCAAGGACCGAACCAGGCTTGTTGGGGAATTCCCGGACGACACTGTCGAGGGCGATGCGGGCGAAGGCTTCAGCCTGTGCCTCTGCGAAGGCGAGGGGTTGCGGCAATTCCCGGAATTCAGCATCCTGGGAACAAGCGCCAAGGAGGACAATCTGCAGAATGAAAAGTCGAGCCATGGTTTCAGGCAGAGGGCCGAGAGCGTAGTGTAGAAAGTTAGTCATGAGCATCGTCCTTCTCATCACACTTGGCGGGGCCACCGTCGCCTTGGCAGCCTTTTGGAAGCTGCCCGGGTCCTTGGCCAAGGCGGTGTTCACAATCATGTCCATTTCCCTCGGTTTGTATGGACTCGTGGCGGCTTGGCACGCATGGGGTGAGTCGCAAAGCATCCCCTGGGCCGCTGGATGGCTGACCTTTACCGTTGTATTTTTCGGACTGGCCGCTCTGCGTTTCCGCCGGCCCTGACCGGGAAACCTGATTCCGGGTTAGAATTCTCACATGAGAATTCTCCCCTTCCTGCCCCTCTGCCTTCTCCTGGCTCCTCCCTTGACGGGCCAGACAACTCATATCGTGGAGGTCGGGAGACCAGGAGATCGTTTTTCCCCCGATCTTTTGGAGATTCAAGTCGGTGACACTGTCCGATGGGATTGGATTTCCGGGCGCCACAACGTCGTGTCGGACCACGGGGCCTTTGATTCCGGAGCGGCCGTCCGTGGGCCCTTCACCTTCGATGTGGTCTTTGACGAGGCCTTGCTTGCGAGTGTCCCCGTTCCCGGGGGCCAATATACCTATTACTGCTGGCCCCACCTGAACCAGGGGATGGTCGGAACCGTCAGTGTTCTTCCGGCGTTGTCCGTCTGGAATCTCGTAGCCGGTTCAACCGCCACCCTGGAAGTCCAGGGCTGCGGAACAGGGACGAATCCATCCACTCCTGCGAAGGTCTTCTTCGCATGGTCCATCACCGGCCCCGGCCCCACTTCGACCCCCTACGGTTGGGTAGGCCTCAGCCCCCCAATCAACACCCTTCCGCCGATACTTGCCGACGCGACCAATGGAATCGCCTCCCGGCAGGTGCAGGTCCCGCCGACGGCTGCAGGGATGCCCGTCTGGATTCAAGCACTAGTGATGACTCCACCACTTGCCCGTTTGACTCAGCCAGAAGCCCTAGTCGTCGGTTGATTTGCCCCGGGCAGTTTCTCTAATTCTTGCCTCCGCCGACGCGTGCGGCGTAGGTTTCCAACTGTCCTGGACTAAAGAACACGGCGAGTTCGCCTATGTGCTGGCTAGCGTTTGAAGCTTTGATCCCCCCTAATTCCGCTCGAGGGGTTCCGTCCTGCCACGTTTGAATCAACTCTTCGTTGCGACGATCTTTGCTCTGTAGGGCGACCCGGTACTGTTCCGTTTGGTAGCTGTCCAATACGAGCCAGTCGCTGACACGGGACACTCGCTCCTCCAAATGCTCGCTCCACCTCTCCTGCCCCTTGACGGCCTTTTCAATTTGCTCGTTGAGCCGAATCTCAGAAAGAGCGGAGGCCACTTTTTCCTCAAATACCCCGGAGTCGACGGGCAGGCTTTGCTTTCCACGGACTTCTTGCTCCAAAGAATCGAATTCGGCCTTGGATACTGCTCCCCCAAGAGGGGAGCGTCGATCAGCAGGCTCGCGATTTTCCAATGCCATCAAGCGACCGCGGAATTCTTGGTTTTCCTGGCGGAGTGAATCGAGAGCCCGCTCCAGGGAGGAAGAGGTCGGATTCTCCAAAGTGGACGAATCGCTCTCCACCAATGGGGGGGGTGCATGAACGGGCAGGATCAAATTTGCTATGAGGCCTCCAAATAACCCCGAAAGGGCCACGGCCAGGATTATTTGCGAGTTGTTCATGTCTCCATTTTAACCGGGATAGCGATTAGAATGCGCCAGACAATGAAACATGCCTTCTCCTTGATTTCTCTTTGCCTCCTTACTTCTACGGCCGTTTGCCAAGAAGCCAATCCTTCCCATTGGTACGCCGACTTCGACAAAGCCGCTGCTGTGGCCGAAAAGGAGGGCAAGGACCTCCTTGTAGATTTCACGGGTTCCGACTGGTGCGGCTGGTGCATCAGGCTTGACGAAGAAGTCTTTGACCACGAGGCTTTCCTCGCCCCTATTTCCAAGAACTACATTCTTCTGAAATTGGACTTCCCAAACAGTGAGGAGGTTAAAGCGAAGGTCCCCAATCCCGAGAGGAATGCTGAACTTTCTGAAAAATATAATATTGCGGGGTTTCCGACGATTCTTCTCATGAACAGTTCCGGCGAAGCATTCGCTTCAACCGGGTACGAGCAGGGCGGCCCCGAATCCTACGTTGGGCACCTGGAAGAAATTGCCGCTTCAGGGAAGAAGGCCTTGGCAGCCGCCAAGGAAATCGAAAAGAAATATGGAACCAGCAAGGACAAGGAGGCGGTGGTCCGCAAGGCGGTAAAGCTGCTTGCGGAGGCCGACGACGGAGATCCTGGAAAGACTGTCTTGGCTGGGGTGGTTCGGCGGGGGGTCGA
>DCAK01000089.1:6843-8416 GCA_002311925.1 Planctomycetes bacterium UBA1135 | reverse complement strand
CGAACTCGATCCCGTGAACGCCTCCGGGCTGAAGTTGACTTGCCTGCAAACCCTCCAGGCCTCCGGCCAGCTCAGAGAGGAGGGCAGACAAATGTATTTGGATCTGGACCCTGGAAACGTCAAAGGCCTTTTTGAATCGGTAGTTCTCAATCAGCTCGCTTCGGTCACGGACGACGAGAGCGCAAGGGCCGCCGTGGAGAAGTTGTTCGCCCTTCAAGCCCTGAAGCGGGTTCACGACGCTGGAGAAGTTCAGGGAGCGGCACTGATGGCCGCCACCTGGTGCAATTCCGAGCGCATGCTGAATGAACCCGAAAAGGCGAAAAGTTTGGCGAAATGGGCTAAAACCCTCGGCGAAATCCCGAAGGATTTCCAGGAATTGGTCGAAGAACTGTCTCCGGAACTCCAGTTCCGCGATGGCTCCTGTTGCGACCGTGCGGCCAAGAAGGGCGGCGTTTGCGGCCACCCATGCTGCAAGAAAGCCGCGCAGGAGGACGAGGTCTGTTCCAAGTGCAATTGAGGAGCGCGGCCAGCTTTTTTCCGCCGCCCTGCGCTCCCTTAATCCTTCTTTCCCTATTCCACCTCGGGTGTGAGGGGAACCGGGGAGGCTCAGGCAGCCCGCCTCCTCAGCCCAACATTCTCTTTCTTTACGCCGACGACCACGCCGCATCCGCAACCGGATCCTACGGCGCAAGTTTCGGGGTCACTTCCAACCTGGATCGACTTGCCTCCCAGGGCATGGTCTTCGAACGGGCGTTTTGCGCCAACGCAATCTGCGCCCCAGCCAGGGCAGCGGTTCTCACCGGTAAACACGGACACATCAATGGCCTTTCCGACAACGCCCAATCTTTCGACCCGGCCCAGGATGTTTTCCCCCGTCGGCTTCAGGGAGCTGGATATGAAACCGCCCTGTTCGGGAAATGGCATCTCAAATGCGACCCTGAGGGGTTTGATGAATGGGAAATTCTTCCCGGTCAGGGGGTGTATTACTCCCCAGACCTCAGATCAAAGGACGGAACCAAGCGCTATCAAGGCCATGTAACTAGGGTCGTGACCGATCGCGCCCTGGATTGGCTCGAAAACGAGCGAGACACCGAAAAACCCTTTCTATTGATGCTCCAATTCAAAGCTCCCCACAGGCCCTGGAGGCCAAGCCTGGAACAACTCTCCAGGTTCGAGGGTGAAGACCTCCCTATCCCACCCACCTTGTTCGCTGACCATGCGAAGCGGGGGACCGCGGCCAAGGAACAGGAAATGACCATCGCCCGTCACCTGTGGGATTGGTACGACCTCAAAGTTCCTCCAGAGGATCCAGACGGCAAGCTGACCGGCCCCGACCGGGCGGTTTCCGGACACCGGTCCCGGATGTNNGGATTGGAAGGGGAGGAATTGGTGAAGTGGAAGTTCCAGCGCTACCTCAAGGATTACCTTCGCTGCATTGCGGGAGTGGACGCCCAGGTGGGTAGGGTCCTGAATCGCCTGAAGGAACTTGGTCTGGAAGAAAACACGGTCGTGGTGTACAGCTCCGACCAGGGGTTTTTTCTGGGTGAAAACGGCTGGTACGACAAGCGCTTCA
>DCAK01000089.1:6216-6777 GCA_002311925.1 Planctomycetes bacterium UBA1135 | reverse complement strand
GGCTGGTACGACAAGCGCTTCATGAACGAGCCCGCCCTCCAAGTCCCATTGCTGGTTCGCTGGCCGGGGGTCGTCGCCGAAGGCGCAAGGAATTTTGACATGGTTCAGAACCTGGACTTCGCCCCAACTTTTTTGGAAATAGCCGGAGCTGAAATCCCGAATGAAATCCAGGGTGACAGCTTCCTTCCCCTGCTGCGGGGAACCACTCCCCAGGATTGGAAGCCGTCCATTTATTACGAGTACACCGGCGAACCGACGCACAACGTCGCTGCCCATTACGGGGTCCGCACCACTCGGTGGAAACTTATCCGCTGGCCTGATCTGGATGAGTGGGAACTTTTCGATCTTGAGACCGATCCACAGGAAATCCGAAGCCTGCACGATTCGTCCGCCCGTGTTCCGGGGTTCGACAGCACCTACGTGGATATTCGTGAAAAGCTGAAGGTGGAGTTGCTCCGATTGCGAACCATGTATCGGGTGCCGAACCCGTGAGGGTGCGACCGTTCTGCGCAGGACTGCGAATATCCGGCTCAGTAAAACGGACCCCTTTGGTCCCTTGGC
>DCAK01000089.1:5450-6158 GCA_002311925.1 Planctomycetes bacterium UBA1135 | reverse complement strand
CTTGAATGCCTACAGGAAACTGGGTCATTCAAGGCAAGGGGCGCAACAAACCAAATGGCTCTTTTGAGCAAGGAAGAACGAAAGGCTGGAGTTGTGGCCTGCTCCTCCGGTAACCACGGAAGAGCACTTGCCTGGGCGGCTCGTCGGGCTGGAGTCGCGGCCTCGATATTCCTGCCAGAAGATGCATATCCGAACAAGATTGAAGCCATCAGGCGTGAAGGGGCGGAGGCCGTGATTTGCCCCACTCGCGAGAAAGCGGAGCTGGCCTGCGCGGAAGCGGTCCAAAGAGGAGCGACGCTCGTCCATCCCTACGACTCATGGAAGACCATTGAAGGGGCCTCAACCGTGGGGCTGGAAATTGGAGAGGACTGGCCCGAGGTGGACTGCGTAGTTGTTCCTGTTGGTGGGGGTGGGCTCGCATCTGGCATCCTTTTGGGCCTCCGGGCGGCGTTGATGAGACCGACCCATTTGGTGGGCGTGGAGCCGGAAGGCGCCCGGAACATGGCCCTGGCCCTCGAAGCCGGCAAGTCCGCGACCCTGGAATCGGTCGAAACTGCGATTCAAGGGCTGTGTCCGCTGTCGGGCGGAAGGCGCAATTGGGAAGTTCTTTCTCGCGGTGGCGCCTTCATGGCGTCGCTTCCGGACAGGACGATTCTGGATGCGCAACTTGCTCTCGGGGAATCCGGAGATTGGCCGGTCGAACCGGCC
>DCAK01000089.1:1168-5404 GCA_002311925.1 Planctomycetes bacterium UBA1135 | reverse complement strand
GGGGGCCGCGGCTGCGGCATGGGTTTTGAGTGGAGGCCTCGAGAAAGGAGACCTGGTTCCATGGGAGAAGGCCACGAAACCTTTCCGAGTCGCGGCTATCGTGTCTGGCGGGAATTGCGAGCCGCCATCAAAAGGCGAGTGAAGCCCTCCTCGCTCGCCTTCCCTTCGATTCGGTCCACTTCATTTCCCGAAGCATCAAAGGCAAGAGTGACTGGAATGGGACCCGGTAGGCCGAATGTCGCGTTGATGTCGTCAAAGTCAATTCCCTCGAAATAGAAAACCGGCAGGGGAAAGGACCAATTCTTCCTCAACTCGATGACTTCCTCCTGAATGGAGTCCAGGCTCGCGTTCGGGACCATCAAGTCGAAGGAAATGGTGATGACTTTCACCCCGAGCCCGCTCCCCTGATCCGCAATCCGGGCGAGTGTCGGCATTTCCTCCACACACGGTGAACACCAGGTGGCCCAGAAATTCACGAGCAAAGGGACGCCGTCGCACCCATCCATAAATTCTTGGACCTCAGCCAACCCCATGACGCTTTCAGCGGCGCGCGGAGCGGGTTCTTGGGGAGAGCAGGCTGCCAGAAAAAGGCAGGCCGCAATCCTCAATTGCACTTGGTGCAGACCTCGCCCTCCTTCGCGGATTTCTTGCAGCACGGGTGGCCGCAAACGTCTCCCTTCTTCGCCGCACGGTCGCAACAAGAGCCCTCGCGGAACTGGAGTTCCGGCGCCTGTTTTTTGACCTTCTTGGGAACCCTCTTGATGGAGCAGCCGTACGCCTTGGTGCTGGCGATTTCCACTGGTGTTCCGGCCAGGATTGCGGAGACCGCTTCCAGAACGTAGTCGGTTCGGTCCTCTGCCTTTTTCCGGCCTGCCGGATCATCGTCGATTGCCCCGGCGTAACGGAGGATGCCTTCCTGGTCAATGACATAGCAATGGGGAGTTGCGGTCGCCTTGAATCGATCGGCAAGCACATTTTCAAAATCTATGAGTACCGGGAAAGTCAACTTGCTCTTCTTGATATGCGTGCGAAGTTTGGAGTAGGGAGGGATGGGATTCCCCTTCTTGTCCACGCCCTTGGGCTTGGCGTCGACGTGCTCGGTGCGGTTGGGATTGAGAGCCACGATGGCAACTTCGTCCTCGAACATCTTCCGCATTGCCATGAGCTTCTTTTCCCCGGCATAGCCCTTGACCATGTACGGGCAGGTCATGGAATGAAAGGTCAGGACAGTGATTTGGCCCCGGAGATGTTCAAGAGTCCCCTCTTCGCCATCAAGATTCCGGATTTCGAGGTCTTCCATTGGAATCTCGGCACCGACTTTGAAAAACCAGGGCGCTTTCTCCTTGGAGGTTGCTTCCTTCGGCGTCTGCGCGGGCAGGTCGGCAACCAGGAACAGCGAAGTGGAAAAGACTATGAGGAGGAGGGTGAAGAGCCGATTCATGCCTCCATCCTAGTTCGAAAACTCTAGGCCGGGGTCTTGAAACGGTGTTTCTCGAGAAGGGTCCGGGTGGCTCGAATCCCCTCCTCTTCGCTCATGCCATTTCCTTCATACTCAATGCCAATCCAGCCCGAATAACCGGAATCGCAGACGATGTCAAGCATGCGGGAGTAGTCGGTGCGGACCTCGTTTCCGTCGGCATCGAATTCGTGGCTCTTGGCGCTGACCGCCTTGGCGAAGGGCATGAGTTCGCGTACCCCCTTGTAGCGGTCGTAGGATTTTCCACCACCGAGATTGAAGTTTCCGAAATCGGGGAGGGTTCCGGCAGCTGGGTGGTCCACCGCGCGAATGACTCCGGCCAGCCAGTTTCCGTCCGAGGAAAGGCCCCCGTGGTTCTCCACGATGACCGACTGGCCGAACGGAACGGCTGTTTCACAGAGGGCCCTCAATCCATCGGCTGCCAACCGCCCCTGTTCTTCCCGACTTCCCGAACCGGCGGCGTTGACCCGGATGGAATGGCATCCCAAGCGCTGGGCGGCCTCCAGCCAGCGCAAGTGATTGCGGACGGCCTGTGTTCTCTTCTGCTTGTCCGGGTCGCCCAGGCGACCCTCACCGTCGCACATGATGAGCAAGCTCCGGACACCAAGGTCGGAGCATCGGAGTTCAAGTTCGTCGAGGTGGGAGGACTGATTCCCCTTGTCGTCGAAGAATGAGTTGACGTATTCCACGGCTTCGATGCCCAACTCATGGGCCCTCCCCGGAAAACCCTGATGGGTCAATTCGCCGGCTCGCAAAGCGCGATGAAGGGACCACTCGGCAAGGGAAATGGAATATCGAGGGGTGAGGGCGGTTGGGACCTTGGACGAGGAGTCCGCTTCGGGAAGGCAGGAAGGAACTAGGAGGCCGACTCCCCCTCCGCCAGCCAAGGCGAGGAAATGGCGCCGATTCAAGTGGTTCCCTCCCCGGGAGGGGCAGGTCGCGCTTCAACGGGAAGGATTCCCTGAACTTCGAGGACCTCGTGGTTGAATTTTCCGAGGAGCAGGTCACCCAACCGTGGAAGATCGTCCCATGGGACCGCAGGCATATGGGCCAGGCATTCCTCCCCGTCTTCCGTCCTGATTTTGAGGGGGTCCATGCTGACGACCTCCCCTCCATGGCGACCCGGCATCTCGATGAGTTGGTGGAATTCCATGATTCGACCGATTCTTTGGCCCAGGTCGCCCCGTAGGCCATCCAGGAAGGATTCCAAACCGGCCTCCTGTTCCTGGTTCGCCCAACGAAGGAAGGGCTGAAGGCGGGCGAGATTCACCTCAAGGCGCGCGGGGGTCTCAGATTCCAGGGCCCAGGCGAGGATGTCGGCAGCCGATAGGGCGTCCTTTCCGGCTAGGAGGGAGCGAATGGAATCCATTTCAATTTCATCAGGGGCCGAGCCGTCCTGCCCCCTTTCCCATGCATAGGCTTCGAGCCAATGGTCGAAGTCGACGGAGTCTTCGGGTCCCTGAGGAGGAGAGTCGTCTTCGGGAAGAACCACTTCCGTGGTTCCTGGGGCAAGGCCAAGAGCGGCCTCCAAGCCGCCGAAAGCGTCTTCCAGGGATGTCCCATCCTGCCTTTCCTTGTCGAAGGTTTCCAGAGCGTCCTGAATCTTCTCGAGAGGAACCCTGTCCTTCGCTTCAATGGGGTCGGTGGAAGTGGGGCTGGAATCATCCGTTCCCCTGCCCATGGAGGAAAGAAGGAGCTGCATGCGGTTGAGGTCGACCTGGGTGTCGAAAGCAAGTTGGTCGAGAAGGCCTTCCAGTCCACTCTCTTCCAGAACCTTGCCGATGCGACCCAGATCCCAATTCTTTTCATCCTTGAGGAGCTCCGTGATTTCCGTCTCAGATGAAAGGCCCGCGGCATCGGGGGCCGAAGCAGCGGTGAAGGGCGCGAACAATTTCTCGCATTCCTTCTGGGAAATGCGGGCACGGGAATCCTTGGCCCGGATGGCCACAAGGTCACGGCTCACGGCGCTCACCAACCCGGGACTGTTCAGTCCGAGAAGACCAGGTAGAGGCTCATGGAGGTCCGGCGTGGCCAGAATGAAACGCCCCACCCACAAGGAATCTTCCGGAGAGCGGGTCATCTCGGGCCACGACTCGACGCGGATGGGACGGCCGGTCCACAAGTCCTCCAGGACACCCTCCTCGGCACCGGAGGTGGATTGAAAAATCCCGAAAAAGGAATCCAGGAGGCGGGCCCACGGCTCATCCGGGTCCAGGGAATTGGGGGCCCATGCAACAGCCGGAGGGGCGCCCAGGGCGAGTGTGGAATTTTCCAACAGAAACCATTCGCGGAATCGAAGAAGCACGGAAGGGTCGGGTCCCAGGGGGGAGAAGTGAAGCAAGGCCTCCCTCCATTCCTCGGCCAGGGCGGGATCGTCCATGGCCCTGGACTCCAATTCACCAAGGAGAGTCTCGAACGGGTCGTTGGGGGCCATGGTCAGAAGCCTAGAATGCCGACATGGATGAGACCATGCTGCACGGCCTCCACGGTGCGGACGCTTTCGGCCTTGCCTTGTTGGCCTTCGGCGCGGTGGCTGGGCTTTTCAGGGGCATTGCGCGCCAGTCTACCCGGGCTCTGGCCCTTGCTGGAGGCGTGGCGGCGGCGGCCTTGACCTCATTGCCGGTTTCCTCGCTGGCCGCCGACCTGGGAGGCCCGGAGAGGGCACCCTTGCTCGGGGCGGTTTTCAGCCTATCCGTTTTTCTGAGCGCATGGTTGGCCGGGTCCCTCCTTGCCCGGGCCGCGGGGAAGGTGGTTCCGAC
>DCAK01000089.1:0-1056 GCA_002311925.1 Planctomycetes bacterium UBA1135 | reverse complement strand
CCCTCCGCATTCCAGCCTGGATTTCTGGAGCCTTTGGTCGGGCCGCCCTAATCCTGGTCCCCGTCCAACACGCCGGAAATTTCAGTCATGTGGGTCCCAAGGATGTTGTTGAGGATTCCGGACAAGGATGTCCAGTCGTCGGGTACGGAACGGATGGATTCAATTTAAGCCCCCTCGGGGACCAGGGCCTCCCTGGGCCCGCCTTCCCAACGGGCTCGCGGTCATTCCCTGCCCTTGAGGGAGGTTTTCTAAAAGTCCCAACCCACCTGAAGGGAAAACTCTTCCGGACCCGTGAAAACAACCAGTGAAAAAGGGGAATCGTGGAAGTCGAATGCTTCCTGGATGAACAAGGTCGTGAAATTCCCCAGAGCAGCGCCGGCGAGCACGTCGGAGGGGTAGTGGGACCCGGATTCGATTCTGGCCCAAGCGCATCCGACTGCGGAGGCTTCCCCCATAGCGACGATGGAAGTTGAAAAAAGATTGCGCGTTCCAGCTGATTGGAAAGCCGCCCTCGCCGAAGAGGAATACGCGAAGGCCCTGGTGGCGTGTTGAGATGGCCAGGACGGGCTTGAGGGTGACGGATGGGGCCGGTCCCTGCCGACCAATTTCTTCAAGGCGCCAGCGGTTTCAGTTGCGGTGATTGCGGAACCGTAGCCCAGGCCCACTTGCCACCAGGAACGAGGAGAGATTCCTTCGGTGTAGAAATGGGAGAGAAGGGCGATGTCCATGCTCCTGTGCGCCAGGGTGCGCAAGGCATCGCTTTCCCTTTGCGCGTTTGCCACGGAACCGAAAACGGGAGTGTTTCTCTGAGCCCAATCAGAAACCCTGTCGTCGACCCCCAAAGCCAGGAAGACTCCGGAACCCGCGGCGGGAATCCAGGTCCGGGAATCTGTCGCGGCATTCCAGGCTGATTCGTGAAGCCGTGCGCTGTCGGGGAGGGCCGGGGACAATCCGCAAGCTCCCGAAACCAGAAAGCAAAGCACCCTCCATCCGGGGGAACTGGGTGCGCGGGGGGTCATGAGGTTGCTGGTGCCGGAGGGGGGACTTGAACCCCCA
>DCAK01000031.1:3420-3642 GCA_002311925.1 Planctomycetes bacterium UBA1135 | reverse complement strand
GATAATCGGGCCGCCTTGGAAAGGGAGGCCGAAGAGGGGGAGGACAAGGAAAGGGAACACCGAGACAATCAATACTAACCCAATATTGGCCTAAACTGTCCGAGTGAAAAGGGTTCGCTTCCACCTCGCAGTCGCGCTCTCCGCTCTCCTTGGGGCTTGCTCTGCATCGATATCGCCGGAGGATTCCCGCTGGCTAGTGTTCCCTGGGGGCGACGGGCCGGG
>DCAK01000031.1:1556-3227 GCA_002311925.1 Planctomycetes bacterium UBA1135 | reverse complement strand
GATCATTCGTCGAACATTCCCGGTCTTCACTTAATTGAGGATGCCGACCTCTTGGTCCTTCAGCTGAGGTTCCGCGAACTCCCTGACGTTGACATGGCTCACCTCATGAAGCACGTCGAAAAAGGCAAGCCGCTGGTTGGGATTCGAACCACCACTCATGCCTTTAACTACAACGAGAACCTCGAAAGCCCCTTCGCAAAGTGGAGTTGGCGTAGCCAAGAACCCAAAGGTGGATTTGGGCAAGAGATTCTCGGCGAAACCTGGGTAGCTCACCATGGGAACCATGGCCACGAAGCTACACGCGGAGTTCCCCGCGAAGCCAACGCGAATCATCCGACCCTGAGAGGAGTCGAAGACGTCTTTGGGCCCACAGATGTCTACGCCATCCGCAATCTCCCCGAAGATGCTGTTGTTCTTCTTGATGGGGCCGTGCTTGAGGGGATGTCGCCCGAGTCTCCGATTTTGGATGCCCCCAAGAACGAGCCTATGCACCCGGTTGCCTGGCTGCGACTTCGCCCGCTTCCTGATGGGGGCGTGCAGCGCATCTTTTCCACGACTATGGGGGCAGCCACCGACTGGTCGAGCGAGGACCTACGGCGGCTCTTCTTCAATGCGTCACTCTGGGCCTTGGGGATGGAGGTGGAAATCCCCGCAACCGGCATGCGGGCAACAATGATTGGCAGTTGGAATCCAACCCCCTTTGGCTTTGGAAACTTCCAGCGAGGTCTTCGCCCCAGTGAAATGTAGGCACAAAAAGCAGTCTTTTGGTGCGAGCCCTATAGTCCTGGAATGCTGACTAACCTCTTATTTCTCTCCTTCCTTATTGCCCAGGACGATACGGCTGCAACCGAAAGCAATCCCGCTCAAGAAATCCACGACGCGTGGAGCAAAAGCCTACTAAAGGCTCCCGCTTTGCATTTTTCCGCGCGCGCTGAATGGAGGGTGATGAACGAAGCAGGCGAGGTTGCAATGATTGCGGAGGTTTACGAGTTTGAATCCAAAATGTTTCAGCCTCGTAGCGAAGAGGAGAATGAGGCTTGGGGCGCAAGGGGATTCTTTGATTACACCACGAATGGGGTTCAGGTAAAGACGAATGGCGACCAGGAATTAGAGCGTAAGTGGGGGTTGAATTTTTTGGCTGATGGGAAAAAAATATTAGCCATCAATCCTGATAACCCCAAGCAAGCCATGAACGCTGGAGAGGAGTGGGGGAACGCAATCTCACTAGCCAGCAGCACGAATCCCCTGATGAGTTTCTTCCCATTGCATTGTTGGGCTGGCATGATCAGCGATTTGGATTTCCTACTCGATCCGGAAATCGTCAAGATTGTTGAAGATTCAGAGAGCCACCCCGGGGAATTGGGGATTGAAGTGGTCGGCAACTCGATGGTGCTTTGGATTGACAGGGAATACCGGCCCACATCCCTCATTCTTCATAGTGATGACGGCAGACTACTTGGGGCACCCTCAGATGCTTTCCCTTCCCTTGATGCCGTCCCTGCCAACACAATCGAAATGACCATTACTAGCTGGGAGCTAGTCGAAAAACCGAATCCAGGCGACTACAAAGTTGAAATTCCTGAAGGGGCCAAAGTCGACCCCAAAATCAAATAACAATTTCGTAGTGCCCAGCCAGGCTGGCGAGTGTTGAAAGTCGCGCTTGCGTGGATT
>DCAK01000031.1:0-1510 GCA_002311925.1 Planctomycetes bacterium UBA1135 | reverse complement strand
CCTTCTTCCCCTCTCCTTTTTCCTAATCCCCAGCTTCGGGTTTGCTCAGACCACGTGGACCGTGGACCAAAACGGCGGCGGGAATTTCAATGCCATTCAACCTGCGATTGATTACTCCGGCGTTGTGAATGGGGACACGATTCTCGTCATGGACGGAACATATGTCGAGAACATCAATTTCCAGGGGAAAGAGATTACTCTGCGGAGTGAAAACGGTCCTGGTGCCGCAATCATTGACGGAAATCAATCCGGGACGGTTGTGGTATTTGAGAATGGTGAAGGGAGCGGAGCCGTTCTTGACGGATTCACCGTGACCAATGGTCAGAGTGGCGGCGGTGCGGGCATCTATGTCCGAGGGTCTTCCTCCCCAACCATCACGAACAACGTGATTTCCAATAATGCTGCTATCGACGACGGCGGGGGACTTTTCTGTGACCCCTCCACGGCCCCACTCCTTACCAACAACACAATTGCCGACAACACGGCAAACAATGGCGCCGGCTTATTCCTCTACTACTCCGATCCAACGCTCATTGGGAATACAATCACCGGGAATGTCTGTGCCATCTCATGGGGCTCGGGCGGGGGCCTCTACTGTTACAGTTCTTCGCCTGTCATCACCAATTCCATTCTATGGGGGAACTACGCCCCAAACGGCTCAGAAGGCTACATCTACGGTGGTAGCCCTGACATCAACTTCAGCAATGTGGGAGGCGGATGGCCTGGAGGGACAGGGAATATCAATGCCGACCCCCGCTTTGTCGCCGGCTATTACCTAAGCCAGACCGCGGCCGGGCAATCCGTCAATAGCCCGTGCGTCGATGCTGGATATCCAGCGTGGACCCCTTCCGGCACCACTCGAACTGATGGTGTTCCTGACTCGGGGGTTCCCGATATGGGCTACCACGACACCGCAGCCCCGGACACTCCGACCCTTGCCATCAGTAACCTCGTTGCTGGTCAAACCGCCCTTATCGAAGTGTCAAACGCCTTTGTGGGCGGCACCGTTATTTGCGCTTATTCGACCAGAGGAGGTGGCCCGATTAATACGCCTTGGGGGACGGGCTTGCTTACGCCGCCCTTCACCCAGTTCCCGCCTCGGAGCGCCAATGCTGCGGGGATAGCATCTTGGTCCGTGGCCGTTCCGCCCGGGGCGTCGGGCCTTGACGCCTGGCTCCAGGCTTTGGATTTGGGCTCTCAAACCCTGAGCAACGGTTTGGCCGTTACGGTTCAGTAGGCTTCCAAGCAGACTTCTCCCGGCACCTCATCCAGAGAGGCGAAAGTAGGGTATGCCAACGCAAATGTGGGCTTTTCTCTTTGTTCCCCTTGGGTATGCGCTGAGCCACCCCAGCCTGCTGCAAGAACCGGCCGTTCAACTCCCAAGAGCACCGTATGTCTATGCAGATGCCCAGCCTACCCCGGTAAGCGGGGGCTTCCTCGAATATGGGGAAACCCTCTGGCGCGAATTAGGCTGCCTTGCTTGTCACGAGCCCGCCGGAATTCCAGGACT
>DCAK01000049.1:15644-23720 GCA_002311925.1 Planctomycetes bacterium UBA1135 | reverse complement strand
AACGTGGTGGCCGCCGGGTTGGCCGATCGTTGCGAGGTGCAGCTTGCCTATGTGATTGGAATGGCTCGGCCCGCGAGCATCCTGGTCGAAACTTTTGGGTCGGCAGCCTCGGGCATTGAAGACCGGGACCTCGAAAGAGCCCTCAAGGGTTTGGACCCGATAGACGGGAATTCCCCCTTCACCCCGAACTGGATTCTGGGGAGATTGGGCCTTCGGACTCCTTCCGGCTACGAAAAGGACGCGGGGTGGAACTACCAGCAAACCGCTTGCCATGGTCACTTTGGCCGAGATGCCTTCCCATGGGAATCGATCGACCTGGGGGATGCTTTGACTTCATGCTTCCCCTCCGTGGCAGCCACTGCTTGAGGTCCCTCATGGCCTCGTAGAATGACGAGATGACCGCCACCGCCGAACCCTCCTTCAAGGTCGCCGACCCTGAATTGGCCGAAGAAGGCCGTCTCCTCATCGAATGGGCTGAATCCCGAATGCCCGTCTTGATGAAACTACGCAAGCAGTGGGAGAAGGAGAAGCCCTTGGCCGGGCATCGCATTGCGGGATGCTTGCACGTGACCAAGGAAACAGCAGTCTTGATTCGCACCCTCCGGGCTGCCGGCGCCGAAGTTTCCTGGTCAGGCTGCAATCCCTTGTCCACCCATGACGCCGTTGCCGCGGCCTTGGCCGAAGAAGGGGTCGCCATCTTTGCCTGGTATGGACAAAGTACTGAAGACTTCTACTGGTCCATTGACCGGACTCTCGATTTCAATCCCACCCTGACTCTGGACGACGGGGCCGACCTCATATTCCGGGTCCATACGGAAAAGCAGGCTTCCCTGGAGCACATCGTGGGGGGGTCGGAAGAGACCACCACCGGGATTCATCGGCTTCGCGCCATGGCATCGGACGGAAAACTAAAGTATCCGGTGGTCGCCGTGAACGATGCCGAGACCAAGTGGGATTTCGACAACGTTTACGGGACCGGCCAATCCAGTCTGGATGGAATCCTCCGCGCCACTTCAATCCTTCTTGCGGGGAAGACCGTGGTCGTCGCAGGCTATGGCCATTGTGGCAGGGGCTGCGCAACCCGCGCCGCCGGCGCCGGGGCGAACGTGGTGGTCACCGAGGTGAAGCCCACCGCCGCTTTGAAAGCGACCCTGGACGGGCATCGAGTGATGCCCATGGACAAGGCCGCGGCAGTGGGTGATGTCTTTATAACCGCCACCGGCATGAAGGATGTCATTGTCGGAAACCATTTTGAATCCATGAAGACCGGGGCCATCGTCTGCAACACCGGGCACTACGACTGCGAGTTGAACCTGAAAGAACTTTCCGACCTCTCTGAAACCAGTCGAACCATGCGTGATAATTGTGTTGAACACCGGATGAAGGATGGCCGGCGCATTTATGTCCTTGCCGAAGGACGACTTGTGAACTTGGCGGCTGCCGAAGGCCATCCCTCGGAGGTCATGGACATGAGCTTCGCAAACCAATTCCAGGCCATGATGCTTCTCGCTCGTGAAGGAGAGGCCCTGGGTCCAGGCGTCCACGACCTTCCTGAATCTCTTGACCAGGAAATTGCCGCCGTCAAGCTTGATGCCATGGAGATTGGCATCGACAGCCTCACCCCTGAACAGGAGGCCTATGCGAATGATTACTCTCAAGGAACTTGAAATGAGAAAAACCCTTAACAAGACCCGGGGAATGCGGGGATTTACCCTTCTCGAGATGATGGTGGTCATCATGATTATCGGGATTCTCAGCACTTCTCTGGTTGTCATGGTTCCGGAATTCATCGACCGGGCCCAGATGACGGCGAGCGAGAAAAACATGCGGGACATCTACGCCGCCATGTTGATGTACCAGGAGGACCACAACGGTTCCTGGCCACGCGATGACGGCCAGCGCTTTTTCCTGCGCCTGTGGAAGGATCGCTACCTGGATCGAACGGAGAAGAATGCCCAGAAATTCTTCAGCCCCAGGGACAGCTTCAACAATTACATTCCCGAGGGCGTTTCCGTCGAGGAATACCTGGATGACTGGGACAACATCGGCCCGGGCAGCACTTCTTACGCCGGGTTCAACACTGGCGGAGACCGGCTCTTGAGGCGCAAGTTGGTCAAGAATCCTGGAAATACCGTCATCCTTTCCGACGCCTACTTGGTCCACCGAAATGCCGTGGTTTACATGACTGCCGACGGGGCCACCCACCGCCTTCTGATGGCGGACCTGGCTGAAAGGGTGGGGATGGAATTGGACGAACTCTTGGAAATGGGAATTGAACCAGGCCCCGGGTGCATCGCGGAGGAGCTTCGAATGGTCACGAATGACTAACTCCCCGGCCCTTCAATCTTCGAAGGCCCGCAGGTTTCACCTGCGGGTTTTCGGCTGTCAGATGAATATCTACGACGGCGAATTGATTCGGGCATCCTTCTTGAACAGGGGGTGGACTGAAACGGACGATCCCGAAAAGGCGGAGGCGTGTCTTTTTCATACTTGCTCGGTACGCCAAAGGGCCGAGGAAAAAGTGCATTCCCTCCTCGGCGAATTGAGAGAGAGGAAGCGGAGAGACCCGGGCCTCGTGGTGGGCGTCATCGGGTGCATGGCCGATCGTGAGGGGCGCGAACTTTTCGAGCGAGAACCCCATGTCGACATCGTTTGTGGCAGTCGACATTTCCCGCGAATTCCCGACATGGTCGCTCGCGTGCTCGGCGGGGAGGAACGCATTCTCGCTCTCGGTGAATCCGAGGTTCCGGTGGACGCGCCGGTTCGCGACCTCGGAGGGCGTCCATCCCATTGGCAGGCTCACGTGGCGGTCATGAGAGGCTGCGACATGAACTGCACGTTTTGCGTGGTCCCCAGGGTCCGGGGCCGTGTTGAAAGCCGTCCTCCTCATGAGATTCTGGACGAAGTTCGTCGATTGGTGGATTCTGGAACCACCGAAGTCCATTTGCTGGGTCAAACCATCGATGCCTACGGACGGGACTTGCCGAAAGAGGGCCGCCCCTCTCTTGCCCTTCTTCTAGACCTTCTGGCTGATGTGGAGGGTCTCCACCGGGTTCGCCTGATAACTCTTCACCCTTCCTATGTGGACGAAGAGTTGGCGGATGCCATGGCCAGGTCTCCTCAATTCCTCAGGTTTCTTCCCGTCCCTCTCCAATCAGGGAGTGATTCCGTGCTCAGAAGAATGAAGCGTGGGTACACCATGGATCTTTATCGAAGGCGGGTGGCCATCCTTCAGGATCGAATGCCTGACCTCGAATTGGTGTCCGACTGGATTGTGGGTTTCCCGGGTGAGACGGACGTTGACTTCGAGGCTTCAGTCGCCGCCCTACGGGAATTCAAGTTTCTCCAGTCCTATGTTTTCCAATATTCCCCGAGGCCGGAAACCGTCGCTTTCGAACTGGAAGACGATGTCCCCGCCCAACTCAAGCGGAGGAGAAATATCCGGCTCCTGGAAGTGCAGAGGGAAATCGCCAAGGGGCGAACCCGGAAAATGGTGGGAACTGCTTCCAGCCTGATTCTCGAGGAACCCGCAAGCCAAGGGGGTTGGAAGGGGCGCATTCACAACGGCCATTTCGCCATCGTGGATGTCGAGGACGGGGCCCCTGGACGTCTGGTGAAAGCTCGCATGGAAGGATGGAACGGCAAGGAACTGCTGGCGACTCGTTGAGTGCCCGGGAAGATGGGCTTCTCCTGAAAGCGGAGGTTGAAGCTTTGCGCGCGTCCTGGTTGATGACGGCGCCGAATCCAAGAGTGGGGGCTCTCGCTTTGAAGGACGGGCACATCGTTGGAAGAGGGCGCCATGAGCGCTTGGGCGGAATGCATGCCGAAGAAGCTGCCCTGCGGGATGCCGGAGCTTGGCCCGCGGATTCTCCTGAACCGAACCCAGGCCATGTGGATGAAATCGTGGTCACTCTTGAACCTTGCAGCGCCAAGGACCCGGAGAAGCGAAGAAACCCCTGCGTTGAAAGCCTGCTTGCCGCCGGGGTTGAAAGGCTTCTCGTCGGCGCCCTCGACCCCGATGCGCGCCACCAAGGTTCAGGATTGATGGCCATGGAAGAAGGTGGCGCGCAGGTGCGACTTTCTCCCGACCCGTCCCCGTTCTTCGCAATGAACGGCGCCTTTTCCAGGAGTTTGGCCAACCCGGATCGGCCGTGGATTCTGCTCAAGTGGGCAGCTTCCTTGGACGGAAAAGTGGCCTCTCCCCCGGGTGGCCCTCGGTGGATTTCCGGTCCTGAATCCCGAGATGAAGTGCACGAGATCCGAGCCCTTTCGGACGGAATCCTGATTGGAAAAGGGACCTTGGAGGCCGACGACCCTTTCCTGAATGCCCGCCCAGCCTCCGGACCTCGGCCCGAGCAACCGACGCGCATTTTCGTGGGAGGGGGAGAATCCCTTGCTCCGGAAGCTCATGCATTGGAAAAGGCCGGGCCTCGAATTTGGGTCTTGGAGCCCGATGGAGGCCTCCCCCCGTGGATGGCGGAAAATCTGAAGTCGGGGGAGGACCATGTGCTCGAAATTCCCAGGACTTCCGATGGATTCGACTTGGGCATTCTCCTTTCTCGATTGCGCAAAGAATTCTCTCTCAGGAGAATCCTTGTCGAAGGGGGACCCGGAATTCATGGATCCTTCCTGCGGGAGGAATGCGTGGACGCCGTCCTTATCTATACCGCTCCGATTTTGCTGGGGGGTCGGGAATCTGCATTCCCCGCGGAGGTGGCAGCTCCATTGGCATTGGATGCCTCCTCGAAGGAGGAAGCGTGCCTGGGAAGGGACCACAGGGTCGCATTTCAAGTGGTCGAGGCATCCTGACTCAATCCACCCCGACACCCTGAATGAGTTCCATCTCCCGGGTTCCATCCTCCCGACAGTGGACGAAAGCAAGGTCGAGCCTCAATTCTCCAGGCCAGCGTAGCCGGCGTGCCATCCAGGCCAATGCCCGGAGAAGTCTTCCTCGTTGGTGAGGGCGCAGGGCGTCTTCGCCGGTCATCCAGCAGAGCGGGTTCCTCGCCTTGACTTCAACCACCACCAAGGCCCCAGCAAGGTCGGCGGCAAGGATGTCGATTTCACCTTCAGGGGTGCGGATGTTGCGGGCGAGGATTTCCCAATCCATGGCCTCAAGCCATTGGGTGGCCCATTCTTCCGCGGCTTTTCCTGAAACGACCTCCATGAGAGGAAGGCGTTCCAGTGAAGGTCACGCCTCGTCCTTTGAAGACTCGACGCGGGCGACCGCGTTACGGTCCAATTTGAGCCTCACCTTTTCGTCGACCTTGATGACCAAGGTCTCCCCATCGATTCGGGAAACTCGGCCGTGAATTCCCCCGGAGGTCACGATCTTGTCCCCTTTGGTCAACTGCGCGCGAAGATTTTTCATTTCCTTTTGCCTTTTGTTTTCAGGGCGAATCACCACAAGCCAAAGGAATGCGAGAAGGAGACCAATCCAGAGGAAACCGGTGAACATGTCCCCGCCGCCGCTGGAACCCTGGGCAAGGTCGGAAGCCGATTGGGCAGGGCCCTGCTGATCGAGTCCGGTGGAAGTCAAGGGGGGCAGAGCTCCGTCCTGTTGGAAGGGAATGAAGTTCAAGGAAAGGTGCATCATGTGGGGAATCCAGGGATAATGAGCCGGGCATTCTACACAAGGCGCCCCACACAATCATGACTCGAGGCACTGTCGTCACCGCACTCTCCGGAGGAGTGGATTCCAGCGTCGCAGCTCTTCTTCTCCAAAAGGAGGGTTGGGACGTGATTGGAGTTTTTCTTCGCAACGGCGTGGAGACTCCCAGGTCGGCATGCAGCTTGAAACAGGGCTGTTGTTCGGCCGAGGATGCGCTGGATGCCTCCCAAGTGGCTGACCGCCTTGGAATTCCTTTCCACTCCGTGGACATGGAAGTTGAATTCACCCGGATTCAAAAAGAATTCAGGGACGCCTACAGCAAGGGCCACACTCCCAATCCCTGCGCATCCTGCAACCGTGACATCAAGTTTGGCGCCCTTGCGAACCTTGCGGACGCCATGGGGGCGGATCGCCTTGCGACGGGCCACTATGCCCGCCTCGAACAGGGGCCGGACGGAATGCAATTGTTCAGGGGGGTGGACCGCAAGAAGGACCAGTCCTATGTCCTTTTTCCAGTAGCTCCCGAGGTCCTGGACAAATGCCTTCTTCCCATCGGGAATCTGCAGAAGAGCCAGGTCCGGAAGATTGCGGAGGAGGCCGAACTCCCCGTCTTTTCCAAGCCCGACAGCCAGGAAATATGCTTCGTTCCATCCGGAGATTACCGTGATTATCTGGAGAAAAACGGAGGCTTGGGAGTTCCAGGCCGCATCATCGGTCCCGAAGGCGAGGAACTGGCTCGTCATTCCGGCCACATGGGATTCACGCGAGGGCAGCGAAGAGGCCTGGGATTCGCATCCACGAGGCCCATGTATGTGATCGATATCGATCCCGATTCCGGGGATGTGTTCGTGGGTCCGCGGCAGGACACGGGTTCTGCCTGGGCAGAAGTGGACGGATTTCAAACTTTCGGGGAAAGCGATACCGACCGTCCGCTTTCGGGAGAGGCGGAGGTCCAATTTCGGAGTGCGCCCGGGGGAACCCCGGCCATGGTGGAACAGACCAACCCCTCGGCCGTTCGGGTTCAATTTCTGGGCTCGGCCGAGAGCGTGAACCCGGGTCAAGGACTCGCCGTTTACCGGGGAGACCGATTGGTCGGGGGCGGTTGGATTCGTAAAGCTGGTCACGCCGTCCCCTTTCCGGCTTGACTCCCTCTCGAATCTTCGCTCTGCTTGCCCTCCTGTGTTGGGGGGCATCCATAGCAGGCCTGCCCCGGGAGCGGATGGAGTGGGTGTTGGTGGACGCCAGTCCGAGTGTGTGGGCCGGGAATTCTCAAGCTTGGGATGCATTGGCCTCGATTCCTTCCAGTTCCTCGAGACTTGAAGAGGCTTGGAGAAGTGGACGCGCTTTCCGAGTCGGCCGGGAAATTCGGCCCTGGATTCCGGGAGAAGAACCCGACTCGGCAGGAGGCAGTCCGCTGGGGTCGGCCCTAGCCTTTTTGAGAGCGCGCATGCTCCCAGGTGATCGGCTCTACTTTCTCACGGACGGGCGTTCCACGGACACCCTCCCGCCGACCTGGGATTGGAAAGGAGGGGAGGTGATATGGGAACCCATTGGAGGGAAGCCGGGCCTGCAGGAATTGGAGGCGCCATTCGCCTGGCCAGAAAGAGGCGGCTTGGTCATTCGCGCTCGAATCTCAGGGAGCACAACCGATGTGGAGGAGGTCAAGCTGGAAACTCCTGGAAACCGGCGCCTGGAAATCAATGTTTTGGGGAGAAATCAGTCCGGAAAGTGGGAATGGAAGATCAATCCGGGGGAAACCAGGAATCAGAAGCTTCCCATCAAGGTCAGCGCGCGTTTCAAGCACGGATGGGAATCCCTGGAGAAGCTCATTCGGCCATTCTCAAGGAACCGAAACCGTGTTTTGAAGGCTGAAGATGGAGGGGCCCAAATCCTGGCCGCTTTGGCTGCGGACGGGGTGGCCTTGGTGGTTTCATCGCGGACAGCGGCGTGGGCAAGCCTTCCTGCGGACTTGTGTCCCTTCCTTCCGGAGCCATCAACCCGGCCCGTCTGCGTGGTGCTGGATTGTTCGGGCAGCATGGCTGAAGGAGGCCTGGATGAGGCGCGACAGGCTTTGGAGGAGTGGGCGAATTGGGACTCGGGAGATTTGGTGATTTTTCCCTTTTCCGGGGGCTTGGACGAACCGTTCAACCTCCAGGAGACCGGGGGAGTGGGTCGTCTTCGTTCCCTCCAACCCCACGGGCCGACACGGCTAGCGGCCGCATTGGAATCGGCAGCGACCACCCACCCCTTGGAAATCCCCTTCATTCTTGTGGGGGACGGGCAGGCGGAGACACCGGCCGGCGGTTGGGTGAAATTTCGGCGCAGGGTGTTGGAAGGGCGAACAATATGGAGCGTGCCCGTGGGACCCGAGGCGAACCTTGATTTGTTGGCGAGCTTGGGGCCGGTCATCGAAGGAAGGACCCTCAGGCGTCGACTCGCCGACGGACTGGGTGGAATTTCAGCAA
>DCAK01000049.1:13734-15551 GCA_002311925.1 Planctomycetes bacterium UBA1135 | reverse complement strand
TGGGTGGAATTTCAGCAACCACCCTGGAGCCGGCCCGTGCCGTCGCCGGCGCCAGTCTTCCCTTGCCCTCGGTCATCCCCGGGGCAAGCTCCAGGCCCTTGATGAGGGTCGCTTCCGGTGGCGAGGTCTTGTTCAAGGACGTTCTAGGCCGGGTGGCAGGGGCGGCTTTGAGACACCCGGAGGGCATCGTGATTGGGCTTCTCTCCCCTCTCCACCCGGAAATCAAGCAAGCCTTCGCTTCCACCCTGCGGTCCCCCCGCGGAGGGGGAGGGGTGACTCGTTCCCAGCGGCGCTTGTCCAGCCTTGGAGGGCTCTTCCGCGTCATCAAGCCCCCAGGGGCTGGACAACCGGACCTCACCAGTCCCGGTCCTCCCCAGGGGTTTTCCATGCCGGACCCGGCACCCTTCGAATTTCTTTCCCTCCAGTTTCCTGGCGAAGATGAATTCAGTCTTCCCCCGGAACGAGATGGAGAATTCGGAGCCGACCCGGGAGATTGGGTCGCTTGGTGTTCGAGGAATCAGGTGAAAACAACCCTTCCCGACACTCCCTTCTCGCGCCTTCTCCTTGGAGGACTTCTTCTGGCTCTGGTTGCGTTATGCTTGAGACCGAGGGAAATGACCATTGGCTGAAGTTCGATTTTGCAGTTTGTGCGACGAATCGGTCCCTGAATCGGAGGTCCAGGAGGGGAAGGTGTCCACTCTGGGCAAGCGCGCCCTGTGCGGAGAATGCCGGAAGCTCCTGGGCAAGGTCGGGGGGGCGAGCGCGATTTCGGGACTCGGCTTGACGTTAGTCGGATTGTCCATCGTCATCGTGGCCGGAATTGTCGCTTTGGGGGCATGGCAAACCGAGCGGGCCAGAATGACCCAGGCCTTGAGGATTCAAGCAACCCGACTCGCGCAAACGGAAGGAGCCGTCAAGAAGCAGGCCATTCGCCTTGAAGACGCCGAAAAGGGCACTTTGGACAAGGTCGAGGCCATGTCCTATGAAATTCAACGAATCAAGATGCAAGCCATGGATTTCAAGGAGGGCGCTCTTGGGACCTTCGGGGAATTGGAAGAATCCTCTCTGGTGGGAATTCAAGCTGCGACGGAAATCGAATCCCTGGCTCGGAAATTGCAGTCCGTGGAGGGGGCCCTTGCTCTCGCCGATGAAAAATCCCGTTCCCTGCGGACTGCCCAGGAGAATCTGCGAGATCGCATGGATTCCATCGAAGCCCGGCAGAAAGCCTCCGCCCTTCTGGGGTCCGACGAGGGAGATTCCCGTCGACCTCGGTTTAGCGTTGAAGTGGCGGCCCGCATCCGAAGACTAGCGGACGAAGATCCCCAGATTCGCTATGAGGCCTTGGATTCCCTTTATCGGGAGGTCGACCTTCGGTTGGTCCCGCAAGTCCTTCCGCAGATACTTCCGCTTTTGGCGGACACCCACGAATACAATCGATTCCTTGTTGCCACCATCCTGGGTAAATGGGAGGCCCGGACTTCCGTCCCCTTCTTGATTGAATCCCTTGGGGATTCGTTCAGTTTCGTGAGAGAGGCGGCCGTGGTTTCCTTGCGCAAGCTTTCAGGGCAGAATTTTCGTTTCGATCCCGTGGGCGAGGAGACCGGGCGCGGGTTGTCCATCCAGAGCTGGAAGACTTGGTGGCAAGCCAACGGAAAGGCCTTTCTGGAGCAAGAAGGCTGACTTAGACTTCCCGGTCCTCCCAACCCCAAAAACCACCCCATGACCCATCGTGTGACCCTTCTTCGCGGGGACGGCACAGGCCCGGAATTGGCTGAAGCCACCCGCTTCGTACTGGATGCCACTGGCGTCTCCTTCGA
>DCAK01000049.1:10131-13674 GCA_002311925.1 Planctomycetes bacterium UBA1135 | reverse complement strand
CTGGGATGTCCAGGAGGCCGGCATCGACGTCTTTGAAGCAGAGGGGACCCCGATGCCCGAAAAGACCCTGGATTCCATTCGTCAAAATCGCATAGCAATCAAGGCTCCCATCACGACTCCGGTTGGGAAGGGATTTCGGTCGGTGAACGTGGCCTTGCGGAAGGAATTCGACCTTTTCTCCTGTGTCCGGCCCTGCAAGTCCTACGCAGGCGTGCGTTCCAGGTACGAGGGGATCGACCTCGTCATTGTCCGCGAGAATACCGAGGACCTCTACGTGGGATGCGAGTTTGCCGAGGGGGCCGCGGAAACCGCAAGCTTGATCGGGAAAATCGAGGAGCTGGGTGGGGGTGTTTTGCGACCGGACTCCGGAATCAGCATCAAGCCGATATCCATCCATGGTTCCGACCGCATCATCAAGTTCGCCTTTGAATATGCCAGGGAAAACGGTCGGAAAAAGGTCACCTTGGTTCACAAGGCGAACATCATGAAGCACACGGACGGGTTGTGGTTGGCTCGGGGCCGCAAGATTGCGGAAGACTATGCGGACATCGAATTCGAAGACCGAATCATCGACAACATGTGCATGCAATTGGTGCAGAGGCCCGAGGAATACGATGTCCTGGTGACCCAGAATCTCGCCGGAGACATTCTTTCCGACCTCGGGGCCGGCCTGGTTGGAGGATTGGGCGTGGCTCCCGGCGCCAACATCGGGTTGGACTGCGCCATCTTCGAAGCCACCCATGGTAGCGCGCCCAAGTACCAGGGATTGGACAAGGTCAATCCCACGGCCATGATTCTTTCCGGCCTCCTGATGCTTCGGTACCTGGATGAAATTGAAGCCGCCGACAGGCTTGAAGCCGCTGTGTCCTGGGTCATTGCCGAAGGGCGGGAAGTCACCTACGACATGAAGCCAACCCGCGAGGACCCGACGGCGGTGGGAACCCGGGCCATGGCGGAGGCCATTGCTCGCGCCTTCGAACAGAACGCAACCGTGGGGGCCTGAGATGACCAAGATCACAGTCGTCGGCGCGGGTTTCGTGGGCATGAGTTGCGCCCAGAGGCTCGCCGAGCAGGAAGTCGCGGAGGATGTGGTTCTGATCGACGTGGTTGAAGGGAAGCCTCAGGGGCTGGCCTTGGACATCACCCAGGCAGGAGCCATCCAGGGCTACCAGGTGAATCTTCTGGGAACCAACGACCCGGCCGATACTGCCGGGTGGGATTTGGTAATCATGACCGCGGGCCTGCCCAGGAAGCCGGGGATGGATCGAAGCGACCTTCTCGAGGTCAACGGGAAAATCGTCACCCAGGTGGCCGCCTATGTGGCGGGGGAATCTCCCGATTCAAGGGTGGTCCTGGTTTCCAATCCCCTGGACACCATGGTCCACCTCATGGCTGAAAAATTGGGCTTTCCCAAGAGCCGGGTGGTGGGCATGGCCGGTGTCCTTGATTCCGCCCGGATGGCCGCCTTCATCGCGGATTCCATGGGAGGGGGCATTCAGGACGTCCGCTGCATGGTCTTGGGCGGACACGGGGATTCCATGGTCCCCATGCCTGGCTTTTCCACCGTCAACGGCGTTTCCTTGCCGTCCATGATGGGGGACGAAGAAATTCAAGGAATCAACGACCGGACCCGCAATGGCGGGGCCGAAATCGTCAATCTCTTGAAGACAGGAAGCGCTTTCTACGCCCCATCCGCCGCGGCGGTGGCCATGGCCAAGGCCATCGTGAGAAATGAAAGCAGGCTGCTTCCTTGTTCCGCATGGCTGGAGGGGCAGTATGGATTGGATGGCATCTACATGGGAGTTCCGGTCATCCTTGGGCGGGACGGAGTGGAGAGAATCGTGGAGCTCGAATTGGATGAAGGCGGTCAAGCCAAGTTGGAAGCTTCCGCATCCGCCATCGGCAGCGACATCAAGACCCTTGAGGGGTTGGGGCTTCTCTGAGTTTCTTTACCTGCCCGGCGGGGTGGAGTAGAATGCTCCGCCCAAAAAGGGGGAATAGCCATGGCCAAAGGGCGCAAAGTACTCGTCAGAAAGTCCAACCGGAAACGCCGAGCTTACGGTTTCCGATCGCGGTCGAAGACCGTCGGTGGCAGGCGCATCATCCGCCGGAACCGGCGTCGTCACGGTCGTTTCGTCGCCCCCTGACTCGAGATTGGGCGCAGGGGTGATTCCACCCGTTTTCGGCGCAAGAAGGAGTGCCAGCCCACAGAACAAGGCGATGCACGGCAAGACGAAACCTGGACGGGGTTCCTGGTATTTCATTCCGCTTGTGAGACGCGTGGATGGGCTTGGGGTTCCCCATTCCCTGGTGCCCCAGGCCGCACTATCCTGTTCCGCCACCCGGAAACCATGAAGATTCACGAATACCAGGCGAAGGAGCTTTTGGAGCGGTATGGAGTGCGCACCCAGAGCGGCCACCTCGCCCAGACTCCAACTCAGGCCGGAGAGGCCTACACTCGCCTGGGGGGCGAGCTTGCGGTCATCAAGGCCCAAATCCACGCTGGCGGCCGAGGCAAGGGGGGCGGTGTCAAATTGGTGCGGTCAAGAAGTGAAGCCGAGGAGGTTGCTCATGAAATTCTGGGAATGAATCTTGTGACCCACCAGACGGGTCCCGATGGGATTCAGGTTCAGAATGTCTTTGTTGCCGAGGGATTGGAACTTGAGGAGGAATACTACGTGGCCATCGCCCTGGATCGGTCCCAGGGCAATCCCGTGTTGATGGTGAGTCGAGAGGGAGGGGTCGAAATCGAATCCTTGGCCGAAGAGAGGCCGGAAGCCATTCTCAAGCTTCCCTTTTCTCCCACGGGGGGGCTCCAAGATCACCAAGCCAGGCGAGCCTCTTATTTCCTGGGCTTCAAGGGGGAGCTTGCCAAGCAGGCGGGGAAAATCCTCCATGGGCTGGCCCGAGTCTGGGTCGACCTTGATTGTGAGCTTGCTGAAATCAATCCATTGGTCAAGACCTCCCAGGGAGAGCTGGTTGCCCTGGACGCGAAAATGTCCTTCGACGGAAACGCCCTATTCAGGCATCCGAACATTGCAGGAATGCGGGACCCCAACGAGGAGGACCCCAGGGAAGTGGAAGCTTCTCGCTACGGCTTGAGCTACATCGCCTTGAACGGTTCGATTGGCTGCATGGTGAACGGAGCCGGCCTGGCCATGGCCACCATGGACAACATCAAGAATCATGGCGCTTCGCCTGCGAATTTTCTGGACGTGGGCGGCGGCGCCGACGAGGAAACCATCTCCCATGCCTTTCGAATCGTGCTCACGGACCCTTCCGTGAAAGGAATCCTGGTCAACATCTTCGGCGGAATCATGAAATGCGACATCATCGCCAGGGGAATCCTGGCGGCGGCGAAAAAAGTCGAATTGAAGGTTCCCCTGGTGGTCCGCCTGGAAGGCACTCGCGTGGATGAAGGGCGAGCGATTCTGGAGGAAAGTGGTTTGGACATCACCCCGGCTTCGTCCCTGGATGAAGGGGCGCGTCTTGTTTGTGAAGCGGTTGGGGAGAAGGCCTGATGGCGATATTCATTCAAACCGA
>DCAK01000049.1:9424-9953 GCA_002311925.1 Planctomycetes bacterium UBA1135 | reverse complement strand
CCGTCCACCTGGACCTTCCCGTATTCAACACGGTTCACGAAGCCGTCGAGGAAACCGGAGCCGAAGCATCCGTCATCTATGTTCCCGCCCCATTCGCCGCTGATTCCATTCTTGAAGCAGCAGATGCCGGCATTCCCCTCGTGGTTTGCATCACGGAGGGGATTCCCATTCTTGACATGGCTCGAGTCCAGGAGTCTCTTCGGGAGAGCTCGACCCGCCTGGTCGGACCCAACTGCCCGGGAATTATCACTCCCGGGAGGGAAGATTCGGGATGCAAAATCGGCATCATGCCCGCATACATCCACCAGCCGGGATCGGTCGGCATCGTCAGCCGTTCCGGGACCCTGACCTACGAAGCTGTTTGGCAGGTCACCCAGGCAGGCCTGGGCCAATCCACCTGCGTGGGAATCGGAGGCGACCCCCTGCCGGGAACCAATTTCGTCGATGTCCTTCGCGCCTTTCAGGAGGACCCGGATACCGACAGCATCGTTCTCATTGGAGAAATCGGTGGAACGGCCGAGGAAGAAGC
>DCAK01000049.1:3332-9271 GCA_002311925.1 Planctomycetes bacterium UBA1135 | reverse complement strand
GCCCCTCCAAGCTGGGTTCCACTCTCGCAGCATTCCGAGAGGAAACCGGGCTTGCAGCCCTCTAACCTTTTCCAGCCATCTCGGTGATAGGATGCTTCAAGAACATGGTTCGCAACGCACACATTCCACTTCTCTCCCTTCTGCTGGTCACCCCCGGTTGTTTCGGNNGGGGGGATTGGCATCCCCGAAATCGCCGTCGTCGGCGTTCTTCTTCTCCTTTTCTTCGGAGCGGACAAGCTTCCCAAGCTGATGCGTGGAATGGGTTCCGGAATCACCGAATTCAAAAAAGGCCTCAAGGATGGCGAAAAGCCGAATTCCGAGGGGGATTCCCCTTCGCCACCTGCGGGTTCCCCGCCTGAGACTTCGTCAGAAGACGAGTGACCGAAGGCCCCCCTTCCGGGGCTCACCCCGGCTGGGCGGGAGCGGTTCTTGCTGGGGGGGCTTCCAGGCGCATGGGGAAGGACAAGGCCTCTCTGGCCGGGAATTCCGGGGAAAGGCTCCTGGACAGGGCTTGCGACCTGCTGAGCGGATTGTGTGCATCGGTCATGGCCGTGGGAACGAATCTCCCTTTGCAATCAGGGATTCAGAGGGTTGAAGACCCTCCCGGTATCCCTCCCAGTCCAGTCAGAGGAATCCTCGGGGCATTGGAAAATTCTCGGCAACCCCATGTCCTCTTTCTACCCGTAGACCTTCCGGGAATGACACCGGACATTCTTGAATCGATTCAATCAGAAATGGGCTCTCACCCTGGGTCCCCGGTGGTCGCCATCAGCCCGACGGGGCCGGAGCCCTTGATTTCAGCGTGGCCAGCATCCATGGCGGAACCCCTCCGGAATCTTGTTCAAGAGGGCCGGTTGGGCGCTTGGGAAGTTTCCCGGGAACTGGGAGCGGTTCAGTTGCGTTTCGAGGAGGTCTCGGAAGATAGAATCCATCGGGCTTTCAAGAACGTGAACACTCCCGATGATTGGGAAACCTTTCTCCTTGAAAACGATTCGCGCTGACCCTTTCCCGCTCTCCCCCCCGGAGGGGAGCCTCGCCTTCATTCAACCCGAGTTGGATGAGGTGGACGCGTGGATTGAAGCCTGTCTCGAGGAGGCCGACCCTGATTTTCAAAATTTCCTTCACACCCACCCCCTTCATGGGGGGAAGAAAATAAGAGCCGCCTTTCTCCTCATGGCCGGGAAGGCCTGCGGTGGCATCCAGGATGAGCATGTTCCGGTGGCCGGAATCCTCGAGATGGTTCACGCCGCAACCTTGATTCACGACGACATTCTTGATGAAGCGGAAGCGAGGAGAGGCTCACCCTGCGTTCATTCCCGATGGGGGACGCAAGCTGCGGTGCTCTTGGGGGATTGGATTTACTCCAAGGCCTTCTTGGAAAGCACTCGGCTCCCCAACCCGGCTTGTTCCCGAGTCCTTGCCGAAGCTACCCTGGCCACCTGTCGCGGAGAAATCGTTCAAGACCTGTTGCGAGGCGACTTTCTTCTTTCCATGGAAAGGTGCGTGCAGGCGACCGCAGGGAAGACCGCATCCCTTTTTCAATGCGCTGGAATTTTGGGAGCGGAATATTCGAACTCGGGAAGGGACCTCGGGAAAGGCCTGGCTGATTTCGGATGGAACGCTGGCCTGGCTTTTCAGATTCAAGACGACCTCCTGGACATGATTGGCGACCCTGGTGGCACCGGCAAGACGCTTGGGACGGATTGGATTTCCGGGAAAATGACCTACCCGTTGATTCTCATCCGTGAGAATCTGGAAAAGGCCGAGCGTTTCCGAATGGGGGAAATGTTCAACTCCTCTTCCTCCGTTCGGGATGTCGCCCAAGCCTTCCCCGAAGCCTGGACAGAAGCGCTCCAATGGACGCGAACTGAAATCGATCGCCTTCTCGCTTGTGCCATTGCTGCCCTTGCCCCATTGGAGGGAAGGCCGGGCATCCATGAAATGAAGGCTCTTGCCCTTTGGACGGCCCGGAGGAGGGCCTGAAGCTTTGACCTTTCCTCGTTGGCCTTTCGGAGGCTGGAAATCCCTGGGTTTCATTTTTGCCCTTGCCGTGTGGACGGAATTGGCGGTCATGGCCGGAGAATCCACCATGGGCACACAGGGTCAAGAAAGATGGTTGTGGGCGGGAGGTTTTTTCATTCTCCTTCTCCCTCCTTTTTGGCTTCTCTTTTTTCGGTTCCCCTGGGTCTTCGCTTTCTTCCGTTCCGTTCACGTCGGCATCATTAATTTGTGTCTCCTCGGACTGGGGTCGATCCTCGGGGTCTTGTTCCATCAGGAAGACGCATCCTTCCCTATTCCCGAGGGTGGGGTGGAGACCTTGGCCAATTGGGAAGAACCGGATTTTCCGAGTCCGTGGCCGGTGGAAACCCGCATTGCCTACCGAAATTTTCTTGATTTCAGGTCTGCCCATGCATTTTCAGCTTGGCACCTGGCAAGCGCTCTCGGGGTCCGTGATTGGGTCGGACTCTCGCCAGGGACCGATGAATTGGATTCCATGGTGGAGGAGAGACTGGGAATCCTGGATGGGAGACTCCCTGAAATCCATGACAGGTTCGGGGAAGAATTCGCCGTCGCCCTTAGGCGAAAAAGCGAAGACGGCCTACGGGCCAGGGAGCGAAACAGAGAAATCCGGGCCATGGAAACAGCCCAAGAAGATTTTTGGTGGACTCTGTTCACATGGTCCGACCGTCTGGATTTGATTCGCGTTTATCGCTCAGATTGGTTCGCCGCGATATGGGGGATCGTCTTCTTCGGGGTTTTGTCCAACACCTTTCGTGGGGGCTGGCGGCGCCTGCTCAGGCCGGCCAAGTGGGGGTTTCTCATTACCCATTGCGGAATCCTCTTGATCATTACCGGAGGATTTCATGGCCGCCTCACCGAGATGCGGGGAATTCTTGAATTGCATGTGGGGGAAACCCGTGGATATTTTCAGCAGTGGAATGGAAAGGACGCCTTCTTTCGGCAACCCGGAGCCGAGGGCCTGGAGACGTCATTCCTGGTTCGACTGGATGACTTCAGGGCCGACTATCACGACATTCTTGAAGTGCTTTTCCTTGTTCCCAACCAGAGGGGTGGGGGCGATTTCGAGTTCCCACTGGATAGGCAACCCCGCGAACGAGTCTTTCAGGGATTGAAGCGTGCCTATGACTGGGGAATCGATGAATCGGGTAAGCGGAAGGCGTTTTTAACGGTGGAGGTGGTTGAATTTCTGGCCCAGGCTGAAGCCGAGCCCAAGCTCACTCCCGTGGACTGGGACCACCCATCAGGGATTCCCTTGGCATGGTTGGAATTTGAGGGAAATGGATCCAACGGCCCGGGGCTTGAAATCCTTCCCGGTCGCATGCGGGACCCTGGAACATCCCACCCGGGTTCAGGGACAAGAGTCCGGTACCGATTTGTTCAGGGCATTGCAGAAGCCGAAGCGATTCTTGTTGACGCAACGAGTTCTCGTCTCGGGATTCTTTCAGGCTTGGGTCCGGACGGAAGATTGGTCTCTATGGATGCGAAGGCCGGGTCTAGCGCATCATTCCACGCCGATGGGAGGCCCTTCCAAATCACGGTGATATCAGGGAGACCTGATCTCGAATTGACCCCCGACGGTGCGGGGGGGAAACAAGAGACTCCGCGCTCCCTTGCCATGGAACTCGCCCCTCTGCGGAATCCTGGAATTGAAATTAAAATTGAATCGCCCTCCGGTGAGACAGCGCGCAGATGGGTTCTTGAAGATGCCTTTCAAAATGAAAAGGTTCGGTTTCCTGAACTGAAGCTCGAATTCAAATGGGACCTGTGGCGAGCACCGGCTCGTTCCCGCTTGACCGTTTTCAAATTCCACGACGGCTCCTCATGGGTTGGGCAGCAGGGCAGCGTTGCATTGAAACCGTTCAATTCAGGAGACTCATTCCAATTAGAGGATGGAACTTCCATGCGCTTGCGGGAAGCCAAGGGCCCTGTGAAAGTCGATTTGGATTTCCGCCCCGTACCTTCTTCGGATTTCTTCAACACATCCCCTGCCGCCGCGGTGGTTCGCGTCGAGACCCCGGAAGGTTCACGACTCGTGACCTTGTCGGCCCAATCAGGCAGCCCCTTTCAAGAGAGCCAGTTCCACTACGAAGGGCCGGCCGGTAATTCTCGTTGGGTTGTCCTTGCTCTTCGAGAAGACCGGGACGAGCTTCCCATCGAGTGGAGGAGCCGCCTCACCATCCTTTCGGCACATCCCGACCGAGGTGTCGAGGTCCGGCACACGGGCCAGATCCGCGTCAACGATTACATGCAATGGGATGGCTTCCGATTCTTCCAATCAAACGCCCGCCCCAACGACCCCGGGTATTCTGGAGTCGGCGTGGTTTTCGACCCGGGTATGTCCATGGTCCTTTCCGGATTGTGGATGCTCATGTTGGGAACCTTCGGCGTCTTCATCTTGCGCCCCTTGCTTACCCGTAAACATCGCGGCTTGAAATGAGCGAATTCTCCTCCTACCGCGACCTCCTTCGGCTAACCATGTGGATTGCCGGTACCACCGGGGGGGTCGCACTCCTGGCCTCGCTGATTGGATTTCTGGAGCCCATCTGGGGGCGCAGGAGTTTCAACGAGAAAGGCCCACTTTCGAACCCGGCCGCTGGATTGACCAGGATTTCTGTTCTGGGTTGCGTGGTTGCCCTTCTTGCCTCGGCCTGCGCCATGGCCGTTCGATACATGGAAGTCCGCCATTGGCCAGCCCAGAGCATGTACGAAGTCGTCCCCTTGGGGGTCACTGCCGGTTTCCTTTCCACCCTGGTCCTGTTTCAAGTGCTTGGCTTGCACCGTCTCAAGGGGACCGGTCGGGCCTTTTCCAATCTTTTCATGGGACTCATTATGCTTGGCGGAGTTTCCATCTTGGCCTGGGTCCTTCGCCTTGACCCCACCGGGCGCGCCCTGCCCCCCGCTCTCCAGTCTTATTGGTTCAGCACCCACATCACGGCCTACATGTTTGGGTATTTCACCTTTTTCATTGCGGCCTTGGCGGCTTGGCTCCATTTTTCCTTTCGATTCTGGAGGGGGGTCTTCCAGCCGGGTGAGTACGGGAAACCTTGGCGGGCGCAGGTCTGGATTCCAGGGCTTGCGGTGGGCCTGGGGTTGTTCGGGGCGCCCGGCATGCTCCTGGGTCCGGGTGTGTTCCTGACCGCCGGGGCTTTCTCAGCTTTGAGCCAGGCCGGAAAGGGAAAAATGGCTTGGTTCGACACGTGGGAAGAGGGGGCCGATCGATTCACCTGGCTCATTTTCGTTGTCGGCTTTCCATTCCTTACTGCCGGCCTGGTTCAGGGCGGCCTCTGGGCCCAGGATGCATGGGCAATCTACTGGGGATGGGATTCCAAAGAAGTTTCTGCCTTGATTTCCTGGTTGTTCTATCTGGTCTACCTCCATTTGCGCTATGTGGCTGGCTGGAGAGGGGAAAAGGGGATGTTCCTCCTCCTCATGGGAGGTGTTTCGGTTTACATCACCTTTCAACTTTTCGGACTACTCCCGGCAAGCCAGTCGAGCCTTCACCGCTACACCGACATGGAAGTGGTTCCGGCCGAAGGGATGATGGAGCCCAAGGCCCCTTAGTGGGAGGAATTCCCCCAGCCAGCCTCCAGGGTGTTCTCCAAGAGCATTGCGATGGTCATGGGGCCGACGCCTCCTGGAACCGGGGTGATCCAGGAAGCTCTCTTGGAGGCGCCCTCGAATGCGACATCTCCGACCAATGAGCCGTCCTCCCTGCGATTGATGCCGACGTCGATGACCACGGCGCCTTTCGCGATCCAATCCCCTTGAACCAGTTCAGGGACTCCGACCGCCGCCACCAGGAGGTCCGCGGCTTGGACTTCCGCCTCCAAATCACGCGTCCGGGAATGGCACATGACGACGGTGGCGTGCCTTGCCAACAAGAGTTGAGCCACGGGCTTGCCGACGATGTTGGAGCG
>DCAK01000049.1:2928-3171 GCA_002311925.1 Planctomycetes bacterium UBA1135 | reverse complement strand
AGGCTGAGGGGGTGAAACCCATCCACGTCCTTGGAGGGGAGGATGGCCTGGAGAATTTCAGCTTCGGAATACTCTTCCTTCGGTAGGGGCAATTGCACCAAAATGCCATGGACCTCGTCATCCTGGTTGAGGATTTGAATGGTTTTCAGGAGGGCCGCCTGGCCCGCATCGGCAGGAAGGGTCTTGTGAATGCTTCGGATTCCCACCTCTTCGCAAGCCCGAATTTTGTGTCGGACGTAGACG
>DCAK01000049.1:324-2867 GCA_002311925.1 Planctomycetes bacterium UBA1135 | reverse complement strand
GTAGACGCTGGAAGCTGGGTCCTCCCCGACGAGAACGGTCGCCAGGCCAGGTATGGGCAGGCCGCTCTCGACCCCGTCGGAAATCCGGGATCTGAGTTCAGTTCTGATGCGCTGGGCGAGGGCTTTTCCGTCCAGGATGGAAGATTCTTCGCAGGGAGATTTCATGCTGTCGTGTAAGCCTAGAATGCCGATGCGACCTCTTCATGCCTAGTGCGACTCCCATGGTTCGGCGCCTTGTCTTCCTTTGGCTTGGGGTCTGGCTCATTTCCTCGCTGACAACGTTGTCGGGGGCCGGAGGACTGAGCGCATGGCTCAGCTTGGACGCAGGAGGAGTGAGAAGGGGGGAATTCGGGGCTCTCTTGGGGATTTTTGCCTATGCGTGCGTGCACGCCCCCTTTCCATCCCTCCTTCATGTCGGTCTGAATGGATGGGTCGCATGGTTGCTTGGCCCGGAAGTCGAAGTCCTGTGGCCAGGGCGGAGGTTCGTGAAATTCCTTCTCTATTGCATTGGATGGGGGGCGGCATTCCACCTGTCCCTCGGATGGGTTCTGGATGGACTCTTTCTGGCTCCCGCATTGGGTGGGTCCGGCATCGTAATGGCGATTCTCGGTGCCCAGGCGGCGGTCTATCCGGAACGAAGAATTTCCCTCATCTTCTTTTCCTGCCCCTTGCTGGCCTTGTTTCTTTGCTTGGCATTCTTGGATTTGCTGGGACTCTTGTTCATGGTGGCGGGCCAAGGCCAGGGGGTGGCCGCCGACATCCATTTGGCTGGTGCGGTATTTGGCTGGACCTGGGCAGGAGGTTGGAATCGCTACCCCATGCCTTGGAGCCGCTTGAAGGAGGGGCATGCTTCCCGCCGCGCAGAGGCGAATGCTCGCCAAAAGCAGGAGGAGGAGATGGAGTTGGACAGAATTCTCGAAAAAATTTCAGTTTCCGGGCTTCCTTCCCTATCAGCCAAGGAAAAAGATTTCTTGAATGGTCGTTCTCGGCCTGACAAGAAGTCCCGACACGGGACAGGTTAGGATGGGGCATGATTGCAGCTGGGGCCCTCTCGATTTTCATGGCTTGGGCTCCATTTCCACCCCAAGACCCTCGCGGAGAATTTCGGGCCAGTTTTGAAGAGGAACTCGAACTGGGGAATCCCGCCGGTCAGGATCGCGCCTTGCGAAGGCACAAGGAGGCGGCAATCCTGGTCTTCGTTGAGGAGGGGGTCTGGGGTTTCGGCTCTCCGGTTTCGGATGACATCCTTCGGGCGTTCGTCGATTCCTGGAGTCGGGTCTATAGAAAGAATTTCCCGGGCATCTATCTGAATTGGAAGGCGAGCCTTTCTCAGGGCGAAATCCAGGACTGGGAACCTCTCTCCACCGCCTACGGGTATCTGACGCGGCTGCACGCAGGCGCAGCCACATCCAGGAAGGCTGCCGATTGGAAACGGGCTGCCGACGCAGCGCGTCTCCTTACGGATGGTTTTCGTGAGTTGGGGGACCTGTACTACCTGGCTGGAGTCCACCAAATTCTCGGAGACGCCTTGTACCCAGATTTCGCCGGCGAGGAAGGAGACCCGCAAAAGGCATTGGATGCTTACCAAGGCTTTCTTGACGCCCGTACTGAATTGCAACTCACCAACGACCAGGCCTGGGCCGATGTGACCCACCGTTACAAAGGGTTGAAGATTAGTCTTGGGCTGGTGGATGTTCCTGGATCGGGCCCAATCAAGCCCGGCATCCACCCGGCAGAAAATGCCCAGTGGGTGGATGTCCCCTTGAAATTCAAGCTCCCCAGGCGCCGAGGAGGGGTTCGCCAGCCCAACGATGACGGTGACGAGCATCGAATGGGCTGGACCTGCCTCGGTGCTCCCCCGGTCGGAAAGATCAAGGACATCGCGGACCCTACGGGTTTTGATCTCCCTAATATCTTCTCCAAGAAGATGCCCCTCCGGCTGGAAAGGGAAACATTGGATCGTTTCTTTTTTGCTTCCGGGGATTTTCGAAGCGAAACTTTCCGCATGGGGACGAACCCGGTTGATGTCCTGTTCAATCGGGCTTTGGCCGATGGAGGGAGTGCGGAAGTCGGTTACCGCATTGCTTCCGGAGACAAGGACGACATGCTCAACGGGCAAGTTCTTCCTGGGCACCTCTCTGCAGGGGGTGGAATCTTCTACTTGAAACCCCTGACTCGCCGTGTGGGGAAAGCCCCCTTTGGCGACCTCGTTTTTCTAGATGGGAACGCGGATGGAATTCTCGGACATCAGGAACCCAGCCTCGTGAATGCGGCGGGTATGCCTAGGGAAACTTATTTCTACCGTTTCGACACACTAACCCTTGGCCGAGCCAAGATTGCGGTGCCTTTTTCTCGCTGGGTGAGAGACCTGAAGGGGAACTGGTATGAAATCGAAGTCCCGGATCCTCAAAAGGGTGATCTCCTTCGACTGCGCCAAGCCGACCCTAAAACCGGGACAGTGGAAGTCTCGTTCAAGGGGATGAAGGGCTTGAGCCTCCATAGCTGCATCATGAAAGCCGAAGACAGCAATCTTCCTGGGCTTT
>DCAK01000049.1:0-264 GCA_002311925.1 Planctomycetes bacterium UBA1135 | reverse complement strand
TTCCTGGGCTTCTGGTTGAGTTGATGGCTGGAAAGAAGAGTCGTGTGGAGGTGCCCGTGGGCCGTTATTCTTTCCTTCAGGGCATTTGCCGAGACAAAGACAAGGGGGAGGCTCTAATCGTCCCTCCGAAGTCTATTCCTTTGTTAGTTTATGTCGAAGAGGGGCAGACGGTGGAAATCGAATTAGGCGGACCTTTCTCCATCTCGTGCGATTACGAACGGGATGGCAACACCCTCTCCCTTTTGGGGGAGACCCTTTGCGTCC
>DCAK01000011.1:4480-4653 GCA_002311925.1 Planctomycetes bacterium UBA1135 | reverse complement strand
TAGCGGGGCATCCATTCGCGAATGCGGACGAGGCGGTCGAGTTGGGGCTCAATTTCGTGGGGCTCAAGGTGGCCGGAATCGAACAGGGCGAGCCAGTCGCCATCGAGCTCCATGGCCGTGCCCTTGTTGGCGAGGAAGTCCTCCATCATGCGGGTGTGGAAGAAGTCGTAGGC
>DCAK01000011.1:3736-4278 GCA_002311925.1 Planctomycetes bacterium UBA1135 | reverse complement strand
GTGGTGGTGGTCTTGCCGTTGCTGGTGGTCACGGCGAAGTGAAAGGTGAAGGCGGTGGATGGATAATTCTTCCATTCCCCCTCCAGAACATGAATGGCGTAACGGGAATGGCCCTGGTTCGTCCTGTCGAGGAACCCAAAGCGCTTGTAGATGTTCTTGTTCCTCTCGTGGGCGTAGGTCCAGCCGTGGGCGTCGGCCCATTCCTGGAACAAGCGTCGGCGTTCCTGCTCCTTCTTCCAGCCGTACCAGATGGCCAGGCCGATAAGCCCCACCACCACGATTCCGATGAGGACTTCCAGGACTGACATGGCGTTCAGGATAAGGCCGGGGAGGCCCTCGTCGTTAAACTTTGCGCCCCATGAAGACCGATGTCGAAATCGCAGCGGAAGTCACGCCCCGCCCCATCGCCGAAATCGCCGAGGACCTCGGAATTCCCTCCGAAGACCTCATTCCCTACGGCGACCTGATGGCCAAGGTCCATCACCGCATCCTGGACAAGCCCAGGCCGCGTCCGGGCAAGGCCAAGCTGGTACTGGTTTCCG
>DCAK01000011.1:2971-3549 GCA_002311925.1 Planctomycetes bacterium UBA1135 | reverse complement strand
CTGCACTTCACCGGCGACTTCCACGCCATCACCAGCGCCAATAATCTTCTTTCTGCGGCGCTGGACAACCACATCTACTTCGGGCACAAACCTAGGCTCGATCCCCGTAGGGTTCTTTGGCGACGGGTCATCGACATGAACGATCGCTCCCTCCGGCATGTGGTCTTGGGCCTGGGAGGCCGCGCCCAAGGGATGCCCCGGGAAGGTGGCTTCGACATCACGGCCGCCTCCGAGGTCATGGCCATGCTCTGCCTGGCTGAAAACCCCGACGACCTGCGCGAACGCATCGATCGAACCCTGGTCGGCTTTTCCTTCGATGGCGAGCCCGTCCTGGCCAAGGAGCTGAAGGTGACCGGAGCCATGCTGGCCCTGCTGCGGGATGCCCTGCATCCCAATTTGGTCCAGACCCTCGAAGGGGTGCCCGCCCTCATCCACGGGGGCCCCTTCGCCAACATCGCCCACGGTTGCAACAGCATCCTGGCCACCCGCACAGCCATGCACCTGGCCGACTGGGCGGTGACCGAGGCCGGTTTCGGCTTCGACCTGGGCGCCGAGAAATTCTTCGACATCAAGTGCCG
>DCAK01000011.1:2332-2751 GCA_002311925.1 Planctomycetes bacterium UBA1135 | reverse complement strand
CGGCGACCTGGACGAGGAAATCGAGGTCGTGAGGGCCTGTTGTGAAAAGGTTGGGGCCCGCTTTGCGGTTTCCGACCATTACGCCCGCGGCGGCGAGGGTGCTGAAGACTTGGCCCGGGCGGTCATCGAAGCCTGCGCCACAGAATCCACCCCCTGGTCCCCTCTCTACGACCTCGAAGATTCAGTCCCGGACAAGATTCTCAAGGTGGCCCAAACGGTCTACGGAGCCCGGGATGTGGAATACACCAAGAAGGCCGAAAAGGACCTTCAGGAAATCGAGCGCCTGGGCTATGCCGAGCTCCCCATCTGCATCGCCAAGGCTCCGAGTTCCTTGTCGGACGACCCGACCCTGCGGGGCCGTCCCCACGACTTCGAGGTCACCGTGCGCGAAATCCAGGTCTGTGCCGGAGCGGGATTCC
>DCAK01000011.1:1698-2252 GCA_002311925.1 Planctomycetes bacterium UBA1135 | reverse complement strand
AAATCCAGGTCTGCGCCGGAGCCGGCTTCCTTGTGGTCCTGACCGGGCTCATCCTTCGGATGCCGGGCCTTCCCCGGGAACCGATGGCCGAGAACATCGACCTTCTCCCCGACGGCACCGTGGTGGGGCTGTCGTAGGGGCGACGGCGGCCCCGAATTCAGCCTCCTTACTGGATGGTGACGATTGCCAGGTTGGAAACGTTGTCGATTTCGGCGGCCTGAATCCAGACATTGCGTCCGAAAGCGCCCGCCGGGACATTGATATTGAAGGACGCCGCTCCGGCCCCGGAGGAGGTTCGAGTGGCCNNCCAAGCGAGGGTTCCGCAAGACAATATTTACGCCAAGCTGGGGGATATCGGTCAGGGCGAGACCGGTCATGCTGTAGGCGAGGTAGACGGGGGAATTCGGGGTGGCTCCTGCCAAAGTGATGGTGGCGCCGCTGCCAGCCACGAGGGTCGGCACCTGGAGGTCCATGAAATTCGGGATAATCTTGAACACCTCTCCGCCGGAAAGATCCAGAACGTAGAGTTCGCCGCGGCCGTCCTCGCCGAAAGA
>DCAK01000011.1:1068-1620 GCA_002311925.1 Planctomycetes bacterium UBA1135 | reverse complement strand
GTCCAGTTCGGTGCTCCGGTTCTGCAACTCGGCCACGGCCCCCGAGGCGTCACGGCGGAAAGACCAAATCCAGTTGCGGCTGTAGTCGGCAAAAAAGTAGGTGCCTTGAATGCCGAGGAGGTCGGATCCCCCGTAGCAAAAACCACCGGTCACGCAGTAACCCCATGGGTTGCCGCTGCTGGAACTCTGCCGGTATTCGTAGAGGGGGTCGGTGTAGGGGCCACTGCAACCCGAAGTGTTGTAGTTGTGATTGCCCTCGCGGCAGCGCCAGCCGTAATTTTCTCCCCCCGCGGACGAGGCGGGCTGGAAATCAATCTCTTCCCAGGCGTTCTGGCCTACGTCCCCAATCCAAAGGTCGCCCGTCAGGCGGTCGAAGGAGAACCTCCAGGGGTTGCGCATGCCATACGCCCAAATCTCGTCTAGGAAGCTCGAGTTCCCCACGAAGGGGTTGGTCGGGGGGATGGCGTAGGGGTTGCCGCTGTCGATGTCGATGCGGAGAATCTTGCCCAGCATGGTCGTCCCTTTCTGGCCGTTGCCGTAGGGGTCGCCCCC
>DCAK01000011.1:0-1031 GCA_002311925.1 Planctomycetes bacterium UBA1135 | reverse complement strand
TTGTGGTTGGAAAAGGGTTGGCTGACCGAAAGGATGGTCGTGGCGCTTGAAGAATCCGCCACATCGGGGTTGGTGGATGACACTTTGTAGCGGACCACCCGGGTATTGCCCGACGAGTTCGTGTAGTTCACGAAGAAATAGCCGTTCTGGTCATAGTCGGGATGGAAAGCCAGGCCCAGAAGCCCCTGCTCACTTCCCTGGCTGAGAGAGGACAAGTCAAGGAAGGCGGTCGAAAGAACCGTTCCGTTCTTCACGATTTCGATGCGGCCGGTGTACTGCTCGCAGACGAACACCCTTTCCTGATCGCCTGCCGGGGCGGTCAGGGCCACCGGACGAGAGAAACCGTTCGCGAAAAGCTCGGCTTGGATTTTCTGGGCGGAAACGGGGGCGGCAGCAAGGGCCGAAACGGCCAGAACCGGAAGGAGTGCGCGCATCATGGAGGAATGGTTGGGGAGGGGTTTGGGGCTCGAGGGGATACCTCCAGCCTAACCCACGGAAGGCCCTCCGGAGGGACTATCCCACGACGCCTTCGAACACGTTGGAGGTGTTGCCCAACTCGGTGGCGATTCTCTGCGCCGACACAAAGGAGACGACCATCAGGAGGACGCCCACTGTTCCCAAGGCCTTTCTCAGAACAATGACCACTCTGCTTCTTTATCCTGGATTCCTGGAGTCATGGGACCAGAAGAAGGAAACGCCTGGTTGAAGGAAAGGGGCCTCACCTTGGCCGCCGCGAAGGGGGGAATTCCGGTCCTGGCGGAGGCGATTGCCGGAGGGCCAATTCGGGGAAGCTAGTGGGGACATCCGGCCGGGCAGGAAATTTTTCAGGCTTTGGAATCCGTGAGCAAGGACCCTGAAGTCCTTTTCTGCAAGCTCGTTCGGAACAAGGTAACCCTCGTGCACCAGGCGCTTTGGGCCCCGCTCGCGGCCCTTGCGGACCGCTTCCCGGTCGAAGCCCTGGACCGGGTCATTCAGGAGCACACCTCGTCCGGAATCCACCGCAATCGGGTGGAAGCTTTCCCGGATTGGCT
>DCAK01000046.1:64318-64445 GCA_002311925.1 Planctomycetes bacterium UBA1135 | reverse complement strand
GCTTGCACAGTTCCTCGAACCTGCTCCAGGACCGATTTCTTGATTTCTCCATACTCCTCGGGTTCGAGGACCTGGTCCCCGGTCACTCCCAATAGCCCCAGGCCCATCCCGTCGTGGCCTTCGGGGA
>DCAK01000046.1:49366-64237 GCA_002311925.1 Planctomycetes bacterium UBA1135 | reverse complement strand
GCCCAGGAGGGAGGCGATATTCTTCTCGGCTTCCTCCCATCGGCCGGATTCGCGCAGGCGCCTTTCCACCGCCTGGTCCACGGCGGCGTTGAGGAAGAAGGCGAGAATCATGGGGGCGGGCCCGTTGATGGTCATCGAGACCGATGTCTTGGGGTCCGCCAGGTTGAAACCCGAATAGAGCCTCTTCATGTCGTCCAGGGTGCAGATGGAGACGCCTGAATTCCCGACCTTTCCGTGGATGTCGGGCCTCGGGTCGGGGTCCTCGCCGTAGAGGGTCACCGAGTCGAAGGCGGTGGAGAGGCGAATCGCGGGCTGGCCCTTGGAGACGAAATGGAAGCGCCGATTGGTCTGTTCGGGGGTTCCCTCGCCGGCGAACATTCGGGTGGGGTCCTCCTCGGTCCTCTTGAGCGGGAACACGCCCGCCGTGAAGGGGAATTCTCCGGGGACATTCTCCAGGGCCATCCAACGAGCGAGTTCGCCCCAATCCCGGGTGGAAGGAAGGGAGACCTTGGGAATGCGGGTGCCGGAAAGAGTCGAGGAGCTGGCGGCGGCCCGGACCTCCTTGCCGCGGATTTCGTAGACGAACTCCTCGCCCTCGTAGGAGGCCTTCTTGTCGCTCCATCCAGCGAGGGCGGCGCGGGTCTCCGGGTCGAGGGAGGACAAGACTTCCTGGTAACGCTGGCGAAGGACGAGGATCTCGGGGGCGGCCTGGTCGTCCACCAGGGTCTCCGGGGGGTAATCCTGGTCGGGAGGGGGAGGGGAGTCCTCGAATTCCCGGAGGGCGCGGGCCAGGCCATCCGCCCGGGCTGCTCGGTCGGCCAGGCTTTCCGCCTTCTTCTTGAAGCCTCGGACGGTTTCGACGATTTCGGCCAGGTAGCGGGTTCTTTCGGGCGGGACCACGACGGGCGTCGAGGAAACCGCTTCGGGAGAGGGTCCGGGGATCCAGTCCCGGTCGGTTTTTTCGGTCAGCCGGGCGCATGTCCAATCAAAGAGGGCATCCACCCCGGGGTCGGCGAACCGGGAAGCGGTGGTCAGGAAAACGGGCATGGTTTCCGGGTCGGCCCCGTGCTCGCCGCGGTTCCGCAGGACCTGCTTGCGGACATCCCGGAGGGCGTCCTGGGAACCCCTCTTGTCGGCCTTGTTGATGGCCACCCCGTCGGCGAAATCGAGCATGTCGATTTTTTCGAGCTGGGAGGCGGCCCCGTATTCGGGGGTCATCACGTAGAGCGAGAGCCCGCACAGGTCGGCCACTTCCGAATCGCTCTGCCCGATTCCGGCGGTTTCAAGAATGACGAGGTCGAAGCCCGCGGCCTGGAGGGCGAGGATTCCGTCGCCCACGGTTTCGGCCGTCGAGGAATGGGCCCGGCGGGTGGCCATGCTCCTCATGAAGCAGCGGGGGCCGTGGACCGAATTCATGCGGATGCGGTCGCCAAGAAGGGCTCCTCCCGTCTTGCGGCGGGTGGGGTCGACCGAAAGGATGGCCACCGTCCGGTCGGGAAAGCGATCGAGCATGCGCAGCACCCATTCGTCGGTCAGCGAGGACTTGCCGGCCCCGCCCGTTCCCGTGATACCGAGGACGGGACATTCCCGTTCGTCCGCGGCTTCCTGAATCTGTGCCCGGATGGGCTCCAGCGCTGCGGTGTCTCCCGCGGCGTGGAGGGTTTCCAGAAGGGTCAGGCTGCGAGCCAGGGCGGCGGCTTCTCCCCGGAAGAGGCCGTCGGGGAGGGCTTCGCCTGGTTGGGCGAGCACCCGGTCGGACCTCTTCATCATGTCCTGGATCATTCCCACGAGGCCCATGAGGCGTCCGTCCTCAACCGAATAGATGTGGTTGACCCCGGCGGCATGGAGCGTGGAGATTTCCTCGTCGGTGATGGTTCCGCCTCCGCCGCCGAAGACGGGAATCTCGGGGCGTCCGAGTTCGGCGAGTCTCTGCACCAGGAATCGGAAGAATTCCATGTGCCCTCCCTGGTAGGAGGAAAGGGCGATGCCGTGGGCGTCCTCTTCCACCGCGGCTTCCGCGATTTCCTCCACCGATCGGTTGTGGCCCAGGTGGATGACTTCGGCACCCTCCTGTTGGAGGATGCGCCTCATGATGTTGATGGCCGCGTCGTGGCCGTCGAAGAGCGAGGCGGCGGTGATGAAGCGGAGGCCGGTGGGGGAGGATGTCATCGGCTGGAGTCCTTCTCGATGCGTCGCTGGATGCGGTCCCGGTAGGAGGCAAGCTCGTTCTCGAGCCCCTTGAGCTCATTCATGCGGGAGGTGAGGGCCGCGAGGTGGTGGTCGAGGAGCGAATCGAGGCGCTCGAGCATGGCGGGGGTGCGGCCTTCGTCGAAGGTGGTGTTGAGTTCCCCGATTTCATCCAGGGTGAGGCCCAGGCTCTTGAGACGGGCGATGAAGGCCAGCCTTTTCCGGGCATCGGGGCCGTAGAGGCGCCTTCTCCCCGGGCCCCGCTCCTCGGCGGGAAGGAGTCCCAATTCGCCGTAGTAGCGAATGGTCCGCGAACTCACCCCGGCCGTCTTGGCTAGGGAGGCGATGTCGAGAAGGGGGTGCGCGGCAACCATGTCGGGGAAGGATACCCTAAGTTGCCAGTTAGCGTCAACTGTTATCAATGAGCTTCGGGCACAGGCTCTCCAGGGGGCATTCCTCGCATTTCGCCTTCCTGGAGGTGCAGACCGCTCTTCCGTGGTCGATGAGGGCGTGGCTCAGCCAGACCCATTGTTTCTTGGGGAAAAGGGCCATGAGGTCCTTTTCCACTTTCACCGGGTCCTTATGCTCGGAAAGGCCCATGCGGCGGGCGAGGCGCCCGACATGGGTGTCCACGACCACTCCCACGGCCATCCCAAATCCCGTCCCCAGGACGCAATTGGCAGATTTTCGTGCGACTCCGGGCAATTCCACGAGCTCTTCCATGGTTTGGGGGACTTCACCGCCGTGTTTTTCGGCAATCAAGGTGGCGGCGGCGTGGATGTGCTTGGCCTTGTTGTTGTAGAAATTCACCGAAGCAATGGCTGCGCGGAGGTCTTCCAGGTCCGCGGCAGCCAAATCGCCCGGCCCGGGCCATTTTGCGAAAAGGGGCGGGGTCACCAGGTTCACCCTTTCATCCGTGCACTGGGCCGAGAGAATCACGGCAACCAGGAGCTGCCAGGGGTTGTCCCAGGCCAGGGCCGTTTCCGCCTTGCCGTGGTGCTTTTTCAGGGCCTGGAGGATTTGCCGCGCGTGAGGGGCCTCGGACAGGCTATTGGAGGATTTATTCATGAAAGAGAAGATTCAGGCCCACAAAGCCCGGGTTTTAAGAAGCTCGGAAGTCCTTGCTCTTTCAGGAGTTGCAAGGAAATTGGAAAATAAATTCAAAAAAGGACTCCAGGACCCCACCCCCTGATGCCGAAGTAAGAGGTGCTGCGCATGGGTTCTCTTCCTAGAGCCGCCGGAATGCAGGGGATGGCAATCCGCAGCGGCAAGTAGCAAAGGGGAAAAGGAAATCAGCGATCAAACCTCGGTTTGGTCGCTGATTTTTTGTCGTTCCTTCACATCCTGGGCGAATCGAGTGATTCCCTCCCAAAGGCTTTCAGGGTCGAGCTTGGATTCGGCGATGATTTCGTCCAGGGAACCGCCAGTTCTCCACCGGTTGTCCCAATCCGAGCCCATGGAGTGTTGGAACGCGAAGGTGTTGGAGGTCCAAAGCCACATGTTCTGGCGGGCTCCGTTGGTGATGAAGGTGCTGCCCTCCCAGTCCTCCTCGGTGACGAGTTGATCCCGATATTCCTGGGATTGCAGGGAGAAGAGTTCATGGCTGACCGCGGCAATCAGCTTGATGTTGGGTCCGTCTTCAAAGCGGCCCTCCTTCATCAGTTGGACGATGGACCCGGTGGCCGAAGTTCCCCTCACGAAGATGCAGCCTCCCGGGGGCCTGCCCGGGTCGTAGTCTCGAATCAGGTAGGCGCCCTTGGCTGCATCGTGGTGGCTGCCCATTCCCAAGGCCGCGCGGTCTGGGATTTCAACGGGGGGGCGCGTGAGATGGAGGGCGACGATGGGGGCCGAGGTCGCCAAGGCCGCCAGCAGGGCGGGTCCCACCTCGTTGGGTTCCCAGGGGTGCAGGTCGACGACCTGTCCTCGCGGGAAGAACTGGGTGATGCCGGGGGCGAAGACCCCGAAGTGGGTTCTGGAATCCTCGGCGGTTTCGGGACCGGTATGCCCCGCCACCCAGATCACCTTGCCATGCTTGAAGGGGCTGTCCTGGCAAAGTTGGGAAAACAGCCTCATGGGGCCGTACTTGAGGTAGGAAAAGGACCCGTAGGTGGAACAGGCTCCCCAGTATCCGGCGAAGGAATCTTCGGGTTGGGGGGAAAGGTTGTTGGAGGCGAGCCCGCAGACCAATCCGGCGTTTCCGAACTCCGTGATGGCGGTGGGCAGAAGCGCGCCGCCGGGGTTTTCCTCCCTTTGGTACCAACCAAAACCCTTCGAATCTTCCCAGTCGTGGGCGAACCCGGAAATGTTGGTGGAATCGGCGAGGTCGGCGCTGGCGGCGATGACCAGGGGGCGTCCCCAATGCTTGCGGGCGACCGAGTTGATCCACGAGGCGACCCTGGAAAAGCCAATTCGGTTGGGTTGCTTGTCTCCCGGCGGGAAGAAGAGGGATTCGGGCAGCGATTCGGGGCCGGACAACTCGGGAACCGTGGAGGGGCAGGGGCCCGCGAGGTCCACCCCCTCGATTTCATCCGGAACTGATTCGCCGATGGCAACGAGGCGGTCGGCCAGGGCCCTGCAGTAATCCTCGTCATCCAGAAGGGAGAGAACCTTCTGCATGGCGGCCACGGTCTGAGCTTCGAATTCCTCCTGGGATTCGGGGCGAGGTTCTCCAAAGCCCTGGAATTGCACCCCGTACTTGTCGCAGAATTCCTTCTTGGTGGCCCAGAAGGCTTCGGAGTTGGGTTTGTGAGCGGCCCCGTGGCTCTTGTAGCCCGTGACTCCGTAACCCCTTCCTTTCACCGTCTTGAACCAAGTGCAGTGAGGACGGTCACCTGCATTCTCGAGAGAAGCGCTGAGAGCGAGGGCGAGTTGCTGGTAATCGTGCCCGTCCTCGGCGGAAGTGACCTCCCAGCCGTAGGGCAGGAACCAGTCATTTGGCTCCCCGGGAATCATGGCCGAATAGGGTCGGGGGTCGATGCCGTAATCGTTCCAATCCACCAGGTAGTGGAGGTTGGACAACCCGAGTCCCCAGGCGGTTTGCTTGGTCTCGTGGTGGCCGCCGGCGGTGAGGCCTCCTTCGCCCTCCATGGCCCAGACCTTGACCTCCTCGGCCCCGGCCAATTTCAAGCTGAGCGCGATTCCTGCAGCGGGCGGACCGCCGTGACCGCTGGGTCCGGTGTTGGCGTGGAAGAAGAGCGTCTTCCCTTCGGCCTCGGCGTGGCCGGGAAGACCCTGGTTGCGGCGGAGGCGCAGGAGGTCGGGCCAGAGCAATTGCCGCTCTTCGGCGTTGGGAACGGCGTATCGGTCATCCCCGGTGGAGGCGTGCATCCGATTGAGGGCCTCGTGATAGAGGGCCAGCATGGCGTAGACCACCGGAGTGCAATGTCCAGAAACCAGGACGAAGCGGTCGGCGAAGGCCATGCCTGGGTTGCGAATATCCCACCTCATCGCGCCCGAGAGGGTGAGGACGACCATCATCCGGGTCTTCGACCTCGAGCCTCCGGGGTGGCCACTCTGGCGAAGGTTCAACATCAGGTCGATGAGTTGATCAACCTGGTCGCCGGCCTTTTCCCAAAGGGCGAGGTCGGATGGGGAAACAGTCTTGTTGGGGAGGATGCGGGCCACGATGGACCCGGAATTCTACCGGGGTTCCGTCGCCCAGCCTGAAGGGTTCGTCAGCCGGGGAGTACCGGTGGAAGCCCGACGGCGTGCCGCTCGAATCCGTGCTCGGCGAGCGCGCGGGCTGAAAGAATGTTTCTTCCGTCCAGAATCAACTTCCGCTTCATCACCGAACCCAACCTTTCGAAATCGGGACGGCGGAATTCGTTCCACTCGGTGCACAAAATGAGGGCATCCGCCCCTTCAGCCGCTTCGTAGGGATCTTGGTGGTAGGAGATGGAGTCGCCCAGGATGGCGCGAGCGGTTTCCATGGCCTCCGGATCGGTGGCCCTCACCTCGGCGCCCCGCGAGGTCAGGGCCTCCGCCAAGGTGAGGGAGGGGGCCTCCCTCATGTCATCGGTCTTGGGCTTGAAGGCCAGGCCCCAGAGGGCAATGCGTTTGCCGGACAGGTCTTCACCCAGAAGTTCGACTGCTTTTTCGGCCATCAAGATCTTCTGGCGCTGATTCACATTCTCTACGGCCTCGAGGATGCGGAATTCGTAACCATTTTCGCCGGCGGTGTGAATGAGGGCCTGCACATCCTTGGGAAAGCAGGAGCCGCCGTAGCCGATTCCCGGGTAGAGGAATGGCTGCCCGATGCGGGTGTCGGTTCCCATTCCTTGGCGAACTTGGGAAACATCGGCCGAGGTCAATGAGCAGATGCGGGCGATCTCGTTCATGAACGAGATGCGGGTGGCCAGCATGGCGTTGCTGGCGTACTTGGTCATCTCCGCGCTTGGAGGGTCCATCCGAAGAATGGGCTTCCCGCTTCGGACGAAGGGCGCGTAGAGCTCTTCCATGAGTTCGAAGTCATCCTCAGACTCGGCGCCGATGACCACCCGGTCCGGCTTCATGAAGTCTTCAATGGCCGCCCCTTCCTTGAGAAACTCGGGGTTGGAGCAGACTGAAATGGATTGGGCGCTGGCTTCGGAAGCCATGGCCTTCACTTTCGCCGCGGTACCCACGGGGACGGTGGATTTGTCCACGATGAGCTTGGGACCATCGGCGGCCTTGCCGATGGCTTCGGCGACGGCGAACACGGCGGACAAATCGGCGGAACCGTCTTCGGCCGAGGGAGTCCCCACCGCGATGAAGACCACTCGGGAGGCGTGAACGGCATCCTCAAGCGAAGTGGTGAAATTGAGGCGCCCATCCTTGTGATTGGAGAGGACCAGCTCGGAGAGGCCGGGTTCATAGATGGGGACCTCGCCCCTTTCCAACCCGGCAATCTTGTCCTCGTCGATGTCCACGCAAATCACATGGTTCCCCATCTCGGCGAAACAGGTCCCCGAGACCAAGCCAACGTATCCGGTTCCAATGACGGCGATGTTCATGGCTGAGAAAGGGAAGCCTATCCGCCGATGTAACCCAACTCCTCCAAAATTCGAGTCATCTCGGCGGATTCCTCCATGGCGGCGGCGGCACGGGCCCTGCGGGCGATTTCCTCGAAAAAAGCCATGGCCAGCGCGGCGGGGCCTCGGCCCAGCTCCTCCCCCGAGACCATCCTCGGGTTGTGTTCACCCGGATCCTTGTCGAGGTTGAAAAGGGCCATGCTGCCTCGGCGGCGGTCGAAAACCCCCTTGTCGGGGCCGAACCTCCAGCCATGAAGGTCCAATCCCCGCCCCGGGTGAAGAAGGTCCATGAGGGTTGCGCGGGAGGCATCAGCCCCCTTCCAGAGGGGGCGCAGACTCTTTCCGCTCCGGTCGGTCCAGGGTTCCAGGCCGGCAAGGTCGAGAAGAGTGGGGGCGAGGTCGTAGTTGCTCACCGTCCCGGAGACTCGGGTTCCGGGGGGAACCATCCCCGGGGCCCTCAGGACCATCGGGACATGCATGACCTCCTCGAACAGGGTCTTGTGGTGCCCGAGCTGGCCGTGTTCGGCGAATTCGTCGCCATGGTCTGAAACCACCGCGAAGACGACCCGGTTGGCGATGCCCCAGTCCTCCAATCGGGAGAAAAAGGAGGCCAGGTGGTCGTCGGTGTAGCGGATTTCAGCCTCGTAAAGAGCCTTGAAATGGTCGAGGTCCTCGGGCCCCCACTTGCCGGTGTCGTCGTTGAAGCCGGTGCCGTCGACCGGGCCTTCGTAGCCGGGGTGGAAACGGACGGCGTAATCCTTGGGGGGTTGGTAGTCGTAATGGGGGTCCCAAAGATGAATGAAGAGAAAGAAGGGATCCCGCCAACGTTCATCTTCCTCGAGCCATTCCAGGGCCTTGCCGAGGGTCGCCGGTGAAGTTTCCCGGTCGCTGTCGGCCTGTTCATGGAAACCTTGGATTTTCCGCGAGCCCCTTTGCACCATGGCTTCGGCGGCCTCCAATCCTTGGAGATAGGGAGGCCCGGGCAGATAGACATCGAACCCGCGGAAGAAACCCCAGGCCGGGTGGAGGAAGGGCGCCGAAAAGAATCCCCCAGTGGCCCACCCCGCATCCTGGAATTTTTCCGAAATCAGGCCCAAGTCGGCGGGAATGCGGAATCGCCGGGCTCTCACTCCGTGTTCGGGAGGGCTGGCTCCTGAAAGAATGGAGACATGGCTGGGAAGAGTCCATGGGGACGCCGCCGAGCAGGATTCGAAGAGAACACCCTCCTGGGCCAGGCGGTCCAGGAAGGGGGTGGTCTTTTCGCCGGGCGCGAAAAGAGGGGAATGCCCGTAGGGGGAACAAAAATCCGCCCGCAGTGAATCGATGGAAACCAGGACCACCGAAACACGGTCATCCTCCGCCCGGTTGCATGCCAGCATGGCCAGGGGGAGGAGGCAAAGAAGGGATTTCATGTCGTGGAAGAAGGGAAAGATGGCCGGGCCCACCAGGCTGCGACGATCATGGAGGCGGGGCCCACCAGGTGCAGCATCAGCCGCTCGGGAATGCCCTTGTCCCTGAGGAGGGGCAGGTACCAGGGCGTGACGAGCAGGATCAGGGCGTAGAGCAGCAGCCCCCCGATTACGAGCAGGGCCAGCCAGCGTTGGTTAGGGTCCTTTCGGGTGGAGGGGGCGAAAAGGGCGATGAACACCAGCGGCCAGAGAAGTCCCCACGAGCGGAAGTCGAAGATTTCCTCCCCGAAGTAGCCGGGGACGAGCATTCTTCGTTCCGGAGGGTTGGCGAGGAGTTCCGGAGCCTGTCCGACCATGACCTTGGGAGCCTTTTCGACCAATTCTGCCCCACCCCCGAGAAAGTGGGCGATGCGGTCGGGTTGAAAATGGGACAGGTAGTTTTCGTCGATGGAGGGAAGGCTCGAGCGCAGAATCAACCAAGGGAGAACTCCGACCAGGAGGGCGGCGAGAGCGAACCAGGTCACCCGCCGAGACTTGGCCTCTCCTTCCGCAAGGAGGAGGGCACCCGAAAAGAGGAGGGCGAGGGCGAAGACTCCCGCCATGGCGAGGCCCTCGTTCTTCATGCATGCCCCTCCTGCAACCAGGAGGCCGGCAACCATGGCGGCTCTCTTGCAGGGGGTCGCCCGGGCGCGCAGGAGAAGGCCGCAGCCTCCCGCCAAAAGGGCGGCGATGGGGAGGTCGCCCCAACCTCCAAGGGAGCTGGTGTTGCCAAGCCCGGCCATGGCCAGGCCCCCGGTTCCTTCGGCAAGGAAATCCCGAACGTAGAGCATGGGCACCGAGGCGGCGACGAGGGCGCCCACCTTGGCTGTGGCGAGGGAGAGATGGCGGAGGCCGAAAAAGACGACCGCGGGAAGAGCGGCGGCCCAGAAAGCGAGGGGGAATTGAACCCACCGGTCATTCCAACCTCCTCCAAGCCAGGCAGCGAAGGCTTCCAGGAGGGGAACCCCGAGGGGGTAGTTGGGGTGGGTGACCATGCGTCCGAACAGCCCGCTGTCGCCGGCTATTCCCATCAGGGCTTGGTCCGTGGGGCTTCCGTGGTGGAAGAGAATTTTCCCCTTGTAGGCGAAGTGGAGGAGGGGATCGAAGGCGTTGATGGGGAGGGCGAGGGTCAACGCCGCGGAACCCAGGCCCAGAATTGCGAGCAGCAGAACCCATCCTCGACCCAGCAGGGTCGGCGTTCTTCGGCAGTCCTCCAAGTCGCCCCGCTTCCAAGCCTTCCAACCGGAAAAAAGACATCCCGCCACGGCGACTGCTGCGATGATGGGAAAGGGGACTCCGAATGCCAGGCCGAGAGTTCCGAAAACGGCGAAGAGGGCGCACCCGGCCAACCAGGCAAGACCGGCATTTTCCCAGAGACCTCTCGGAATCACCTTGGCGGAAGGAAGGACCCCCGCCCCACCCAGAAGAAGGAGGGGGACGGCGAGGAGACCGCCGATCAAGGTCAAGGAAGGGCCCCCGCGGGAACGCATTCCCAATCCGTGATTCTGAAGTCGGAATTGTGGGTCCAATAGAGGACCCAGTCTGCGTTCAGCGTGGCCAGCGCTTTCGTTTCGTCGGGGGTCAGGGACCGGATGGGGGAGGCGTCGACAACGCCGCTCAATGCCCGATCTCCCAGCCGCAGTCGTCGGGTCCCCTTCCATGGCCGTTCGCGGTTCCAGTCGAGCACCCATTCCCGGTATTGGCCGCTCGTTCCGCAAGCCAGTGCGGGTTTCCGGAGGTAGAGACGGCGGGGAAACAGGAGGTAGTTGAGGTGGAGAAACCAGCGGGCCCTTCCGCTCAGGGTTCCCAGGCGGCCGTCAGGAACCATGAGGATTCCCTCCTCCTCACCGACCTTGGATTTCACGTGGCGGGCGAAGGCGAGGAGTTCGGGGTCCAGCCAGGGCGGATAACTGGGTTTGGCATAGACCAGATGAAACAAACCCGCCCCGTCGACTGCCTCCCCGTCCCAGGCCGCTCTGCAATCCAGGACTTCTCGGCCGGCCATGCGGGAGGCGACCTCGGCGAAATCAACTTCGAGGTAGGCGGGCCATTCGGTGGCGAGAAGCACCCCGTGGGCTCCTTCGAGCGCCGCCATCGGGTCGGGAAAGAAAGCGACCCGCTCACCCAGGAGAGGCTTGGCCTCTTCCAGGAATCCCGGGTCCGACACCCGAATTTGCACCCCTGCCCGAGCCAGAGCGAGGGCCAGGACGATGGAGGGGCTCTCCGGGTCCACTCCTCCCTCGGGCGCGTCCGCCAAACCCCAGACTGCCACGATGCGCTCCTTCAGCGGAAGGGGGCGGGCCTTCCACGAATCCACCAGGTATTGGGCGGTTTCCTCGGGATCGAAGAAGGGCCTCGGATAGAGGGTCGGACTTCGGTGAAATCCTTCGCCAGCGGTCCCCAGCAAGCCCCAGGCCAGGAACATCAGGGGCAGCGCCGAGAAGAGAAGATGGATTCCCAGGGGGAATTTCCTCCAACTGCCGGGCCAGGAAGCGGGCATGGGGGGAGGGTAGCCTTGACACAGCATGGAAGCCATGGCCCCGGTGTCGGGAAGAAGACTCTCCACGGCCCTTTTCCTGGGCGCATTGCCCGCGCTTGTCGCGCTGGCCACCGAACCGAGCATTCTCGCCCACAACGCCTTTCTCCTTGCGGGTCTGGGAATCGTGGTCGCTGGTATTTCGATTTTTCTTTTCAAAGGGGAGCCCATGCGGACCGCCACCCCTTCCTGGCCCCTCCTGGTCCTTCTTGCTCTCCTCCCTGTGGGAATCGGGGCGGTCGCCCTGGACGGTCCCGTCTCCAATGACGAGGAGTCCTACCTCTTCCAGGCCCAGCTCTTTTCCCAGGGCCAGGCCACCGAAGCTCTTTCTCCGGACCCCGCCGCTCTCTTTCGTCGGCAAGTCTTCGAGGATTCCGAGGCCGGGGTCCGGTTCTCCAAATATCCTCCGGGAGCTTCCATTGGGCTTGCCCTGGGGACATGGTTGGGCAGTCCCCGAATCGCGGTCTTTTTCGCCGCCCTATTGGACCTCATCCTCCTCGCCGGGATATGCAGAACCCTGGGTCTGCGCAAACCCGGGACCGCGGTCCTCCTGTTCGCCCTTGCCCCCTTTCATCTTCTCGTTCACACCTCCTTCCAATCGGAGGTGTTCACCGTTCCCGGGATTCTGGCCGGTTACTGGGCCTTGCTCGCATTGCGGAACAGCCCCAAGACTTCCCTTCTTCTGGCGATCGCGGTGGGGGCGTCGGCGGGCTGGGTCTTTCTCTGTCGCCCTCTCACGGGGGTGGTTTTTGCGGTGGCATGTTTTCCAGCCCTTCTTTTGCGCCGTGGGGGTCTCCAATCCACTCTGGGCGCGGTTTTGGGCGGACTTCCCTTTCTCCTCGGCCTTCTCGCCTGGCAGGCGGCGCGGACTGGCGACCCTTGGACAAGCCCCTACCACCTGTATGCCGCTGCTTTCGGGCCCTGGGACCCCTCCCTTCTTCGCGAGGGAATCCGGGTTCCCTTGGATGTCTACGGAAAGGGGGATTTCATTTCCGGCCTCCTCGGGCAGGCCGCCCGATGGTCGGTCGCCTGGGGGGGAATCCTGGGCGCCGCCGCCCTGGGCTTTTGGGGTCTTGCAAGACTCAGGTCAAGCGACGGATGGGCCGGCCTCTCTCTCTCCATCGGGCTCCCCCTGGCCTATGCCTTCCACTGGTATCCCGGACACTGGGGATACCTGGGCCCTCTCTACGCTTTCGAGAGTCTCGCACTCCTGACTTTGGGCCTGGTGTTTCTTCTGGAAAAGGCTCCTTCGGGGTGGGCCCGGGGCCTCCCCATGGCGGCGCTGGGCCTGGGTTGCGTCCTTTTCCTGTCAAGCCTGGCGCCCCTCGCCGAGCACTCCCAGATGCGGGCCTCCCCGGCTTCAACGGTTGCTGAGCAGGCTCCGAACGATGCGGTGGTTCTGTTGCCTTGGTCGCCCAACCCCATCCTTCAGGAACGGAGCATGAAGACTTGGGTTCCGTCCCCGTGGCCTTTCAAGGAGGGGGAAGCGGTCCTGGTCCGGGAGTTCGGCGACCTTTCTGCGACCCGGACCGCCCTGCAAGGACTTGGCTTGGAGGGCCGCCCCTTGTTCCGATTCGTTCCTGGTGGCGAGAATTCCAGCCCCGGGTTGGAAAGGGTTCAAAGGCCGGGGGAAGCGACCTCGCCGAAGGAATGAACCGCGACGCTTCCTGGTTTTCCGGCCAGGACGACGGTTTCCCCCATGCATTCGAACCGATAGTTCCCGGGCGGGAGGGGGCCGAAACGGACATCCTCCTCGGTTCCGGAGATTCTCAATCCCAAAGGCGCGTCCGGATTCAGTCGGGCGGCGGTGAGGGTTTCACCCCGCGAGACTCCCTTCAGGTGGAAATGGCAGACCGGAACCCTGAATTCGAGAGTCTTGGTTTGCGAGGGGTCGAAGGCGGGGACTGCGAGGAGTTCCCAGGATGCAAGAGGAGGAAGGCCGGGAGCGTAGAAGGACAGGGTGTGGGGTCCGTCGCCCAGGCCGACAAGAGCGGCCCTTCCATTCGCGTCGGAAACCCCGAGCGAGGGGGCGGCCCGACGGGCGCCGGAATCCCGGGCGACCACCAGCGCCTCGGGGATGGGGATTCCTTCAGCGTCCATGATGCTCAAGAGGAGGGAGTAGGAGGGGCGGAGTTGATTTTCCTCCATCACCGGCTCCCGGAGAGCATGGAGGCGAAGGCCGCCGTCGGGGAAGGCGGCAGAAGGCCCGCCGGAAAGGAGGGCGTGGCCGGGGAGGGTGACCATCCAGCGGAAGGGGCCCTCACCAAGGACGGCGGGTCTTGCGATTCCCTCGGCGTCAGCGGTGGCCCTCGCGACGGAAGGCTCGAGGAGAATCAGGGTGGCCCCGGCGGCGGGATTCCCGGCGGAGTCCTTCAGGAAAACCTCAATCCTTTTCGGCCCGGAAACGGATTTCGGTACCTCGAATGGGGGAAGTGGGGAACGGGAAACCCCGTCAAGGATGTCCGCCCCGCCGAACCCCAATAGGGCCAAGCCCGCCAACAGGGGAATGGCCCAAGCCAGCACAGGGGGGGGGATTCTTCTGAGAAGGCTGGGAATGGGGGTCAGTCCTTGTTCTCCTCCAGAAGGATGTCCCCGACTTCATTCAAGTTGGATTCCACCGAAAGGGATTGACGCTTGGACCGCCAACCACGGGTTCCGAGTCGAAGAGTCCAGCTGCCGGCGGGAACAGCTGAAACCTGGAAGGACCCGTTGCCCCGGATGCGGACTTCCTTGCTCCCGACTCCCTCGATTCCGTCCAGGGGTTCCAGCCTTCCCCAACCGCCGGGGACGGGCCCGGTTCTTCCTTCCTGGGTCCAGATGGCGGTTCCCCTCACTTCGCCCAACTCGAGGTGAATGTCGATTTGTCGGAGGTCGCCGGGAAGAAGTTCAACCCTCTGGCGGTGAAGGCCCGTGGGTCCGTCCCTCTCGTCCCGGTCCCAGAAAACTCCATTCGGCCATTCCCTTGGTGGGGAGATGAGGAGCCACCAATCTCCTGGATTCACCGCGCCGATCTGGAAATTTCCCGAGTGGTCGGTGCTGGTGGAGCGAATTCTCTCCAGGACGGTCCTCTGGGTGCGAATGGGGTCGCCTCCCACGTTGCCCAGACCCCGGGCCACCAGGTAGACCCCGAATTCGGGCAGGGGGTTCCCATTGACGAAAACCTGGCCATGGATTCCGGCACGGCCCTCCAAGTCAAGATCGAGAACCGCCAAAACCCTGCTTCCCTCGCCCACCTCAAGGTCCTCCAACCTCGCCAAGGGTTGACCCCCGCCCCAACGGAAGACGGTATCGATTCCGGAATCGACCTCCCGGAGTTCAAGGGTCCAGGGACCGGGAGCGATTGCGTCGAATGTGAACCGGCCCTCGGGGTCGACCAAGGCGTCCAGGGTATTGGACCCCGGAGAAACGGCCGTGACTCGGAGAGTACCGAAGGAGTCGAGATTTCCGGTCACTTTGCCGTCGATTCCCGACGAGGTTTTCAGTCTCAGGAAGACCTCCTGCAGGAGGCCGACGAGGCTGATTTCATCCGATTCGGCGGGAGAAAATCCGGGAAAATAGGCCTCCAGGCGGAAATCGGCGGCGGCAAGCCCGGTGAAGGCGAATTTTCCCTCGGAGTCGGTGTTGACCTGCTCCAGGATGGTCCCCGAACGGCGGACACCGGGGAATTGGAGTCGCCGACTGGAGCCTCCCC
>DCAK01000046.1:48772-49325 GCA_002311925.1 Planctomycetes bacterium UBA1135 | reverse complement strand
ATGAACCCGCGCTTCCGACAAGGTTTGCCCGCTTGGGTCGACGACCACGCCCCGGATTTCGCCACCCTTTTCCATGGAGATGCGAAAGGGTCCGAGAGGAGCGGATTGGCCTTCAAGGAGGCTGAAAATCGGGCCTGTGGCTGGGGAGAAGCCTTCCGCCCGGGCGACGAGCCGATAACGGGAGGAGAATTGCCCCTTGCAATCAAGAGGGAGAGAAAATGACCCATCCTTGCCGGAATTCCCCTCAAGAATCGGTTTGGAGGTCAGGGGGTCACGTCGCCCCGAATGGCCCACCATGGAAACGAAAGCGCCGTCGATGGGGGCGCCCGTCGGGCCCGTCACCCAACCGTCAAGGGATGGGAGGGATTCGAGGACGAGCTCGTGGAAATTGCGGTGCTCTCCCTGTCGGAACCTGCGCTCCAACAGGAAAAAACCAGGCGCCTGAATCCGGAGTCTGACATCCGTGGTTCCCCTGGCGAGGTCGAAGCGAAACGCTCCCTCCTGGTCGGTTTTCAGGGTTCTGCGGGTCTGGCCCTCGGGGTCAATTCGAATG